>SUUV01000001.1 GCA_015062345.1 Alphaproteobacteria bacterium
ATAATCGCCCGATATATAAAAATTTATCATATATGATAGAATATTGCCGGATGTTGCAAGGCCATAAAGGCCATGAAGAATTAAGAATAATAGGATTAGATAGCGGATATCACATAATTGCAGAAGATTTGATACAAACAGGCACACCGAATGCGGTATATATAGAGCCAAGGGCGATAGTGGAAAAGGCCCTAAAACAAAAAGCATCAATGGTAGTGATGGTACACAATCACCCCGGAGGCAAGGCCGAGCCGTCAATGGCGGATATTAAACAAACGCAAATAATAATGGACATATTAAATTCGCTAAAAATTGCCTTGTATGACCATATAATTATAACAAAAGACAGCTATTACAGTTTTGCCGAAAATAGAGCTATCTACACCATAAACGACCAACTTAATCGCCATATGAAAGCTTGATTTCAATTTGTATCAAGTATTAAAAACAACATCAAACTGTCACTCCGGCACTTGATGCTGAAGTCCGCCTCCTCACTGTCACTCCGGCACTTGATGCCGGAGTCCAGGTTAAATTATATAGCTAAATTATTCCTGGATACCGGTGTCTATTCCAAGCTAAAGCTTGGGCACCGAAATAACTGTAGAGGAAAACACACCGCTACCTCATTTTTGATTTAAATTCACATTTAGACTCTTTTTACTTGCAAAAAAAAAAAACGGTTTATGATGCGTCTTGAAAGGCTGATTTTTAGCTTTTCAATGAAAATTAAGTTAAACTATTTTTGTAAAGGAATTAAAAAAATGAGAAAATATTTTCTTGCTAGTGCTGTGGCACTTTTAGCTACAAGCAATGTTAATGCAGATACAAATTATACTAACATTGATATCTCGGCTAATGTTTCATATGCCACAAATATAGCATGTTCACAAAATCTTTCTTTTGGTGATATTATTATCGATAGTCGAGTCGAAGATGATCAAAGTTTTGTATTTGATCCTGAAAATGAATATATCCATTCTGCTACTGAAGGCATTGTTAGTGTAAATAATGCTCAAAGAGCAATATGTAATTTTGATCTTTCATCTATTAATGGTAAAACAATTACTCTTGAGAGTGTCGACGGCGCCGCACCTATATCAGCCACATTATATGTATTTGAAAACACTGAAGAAGAGCACTGGCTTAGTGGAACATTAAACATTCCTGTGATAGACAATCCAATTGGAAGATACTCTGCTTCCATCACAGTATATAATACCACTGAATAAACCCAAACCGCCTCCATTAATGGAGGCGGTTTTAATATTATCTCACGCTTTTAATTGCCTTAATATTTCTTTCATATTCGGGCAAGGTTTCCAAATCTTCCAAATCAACCGGCAATTTTAAGCGCCAGTTCGGGTACTGCTGTCTATCGGTACCCGGAAGATTTTGGAGTTTATCAACCCCCATAATATCCTCTAATTGAAGCATCATCACCTTGCTTGGAGCTTTTGCCACCAATTTGTGAACAGCCTCAACCATACCTTCGGGATAACCTTCGCCATACAAATAGTTTGATTTTCTTAAATTATCTTGCGGCCAAACCCCATTAAAATCTAACGCATCAAGAAGCATAAAGCGGTCTTTTTCTCGGCGTTTATAAGCATTAAATTTGTCTTCATCGGTTGAAAGATTTAAGCTTCTCATCAGCTCAATATCATAACCGAACCACCACATTTTAAGCGGTGTCATATCGTGTGTACCGACCGATACAAACGCATCATGAGGATAATCTTTTGACATTTTAAAATCGCCGTTTCCTTCATTCCAGCGCTCAGCCCAAATTACACTGATTGCATACAAATTGTGCTCTTTTAACTTATCCAAAAATCCGTCCGGAACATTACCGATGCTTTCGCCCACAATTGCACATTGATGCAAATGACTTTCTAAGGCCAAAAGCCCCAACATATCATCAAAATTATAATAAATATATGTTCCCTCATCTTTATTATCGGGTATCATAAACAAGCGCATTAACCCCATTACATGGTCGATTCTAAGAGCACCGGCATAGGCCATATTAGCTCGCAAAATTTTCAAATACGGCTCATAGGCTCGGTTTTTTAGCTCAAACGGATTAAATGCACCCAAGCACCATTTTTGCCCTGTCGGGAAAAAAGCATCGGGCGGAGCCCCTGCTCCGGCCTTGTCGACAAACACATATCTGTCCGCCCAAAGTTCCGCACTGTCTTTACAAACTCCGACCGGCAAATCTCGATAAAGTCCGATTTTTAAGCCTAAGTTCTTAATTTCTTGATAAACTTCTTTCAGCTGTCTGTCGGCTTCAAATTGCATAAACATAAAAAACTCAATTTCTTTTGCATATGTTTTCTTAAATTCTGCAACCTTTAACGAATTCGGATTTTGCAACTCTTTTTCCCAAGCGCACCAACCGCCCCAAACGGTTTTGGCTTTTTGAGAATATATTGCCTGAAATGTGGCCAAAGTTTCCAAGTTCCAACCCTTTTGTTGTTTGAAGTTTTCAAACTCTTTTACATATTTTTTATGCTTATTTATGTTTTCAAAAAGTTCGGCCAAAACCTTAGCTTTTAAGTTATAAACTTTTGTATAATCAATAAGCTCACCTTGTTTGGCCTCATCAATTTGTTCTTGATATTTTTTCTTTGTTTTGGCATCAAAACCGACCACATTTTCCACATCAATATAAATCGGATTCAAAAATAATCTACTGATTGAAGAATACGGACTGGCATTTTCGGGAAAATCGTGAAACAACACATTTAACGGATTAAGTCCGATTACATCGGCACCGGCTTTTTTACACAACAGAGCAAAATTTTTCAAATCGGTAAAATCGCCCACACCCCAGTTGCGTTTGCTCTTTAGAGCATAAAGTTGCAAGCTGTAGCCCCAAAGTTTTGCACTTTCGATATCTTCGGTCGTATAGCATTTTTCAGGTACAATTGCCATAACACTTTTATAACTGTGTTTGCCTTGTTTTAATTCTAAGTTATAATATCCGATATCGGGTAACTCATTGATTTTAAAACAAACTTTTTTATATGTTGAACGGCCGATGTTTTTTTCTTCTCCGGTCGGGCAAAGCTCAAAATCCAAATCAACAGATGTATCATCTTTTTTAAGTTCTAAAGTAACATCTTTAAAATCGGTCAAATTGGCATAAAAACATTTGTCGTTGCGTCTGACAATTACAATGCTTTCAAGAGCGGTTTTAAACTTCATGTCATCAAATTTTTTTAAAGATTTTTCCACATTATTATCATCTTTGGCATCAAAGCCCAATTGTGTGCAGAAAAAACGCAAAGTATCATCACTGATATTATATGTTTTTTTTGCCATTCCGCCATCGGAAAAACATCTTGCAACACCAAGTTTATCCGCCAATTCATATAACTTATTTTCCATTGAGTTTATCCTTTATATGTTAATTTCAATTGCCAACACCGACCATGCCGGCACCATAATTGTTTTCGAACTTTTCAGTTGAGTGTTCTTATCAAAAACTGCCGAGCTGTCTAAAACCAAATTCCAACTTTTGGTTTTTTTGATACTCGGAAGCTTCCATTTTTTATCTTCATTTTCGGCATTAAAAATTGTAAGCAACAGCTTGTCTTTGGAATATGCCAAATATGATATGGATTTTGCCTTTGAGTTGTTCCAATCTGCGCCTACAAATTCCAAACCTTTTTCATTGTACCAAGCCAAATCTTTATAATCGGTTTTTTCTGCTTTTTCACCGGTAAAAAAGTGTTTTCGACTAAATACATTAAGCGATTTTCTTAAAGCTATAAGCTTATGCACATAGCGAGCAAAATTTCGCTCTTGATGTCCGATTGCTTCCCATACAATCCAACTGATGATATTGTCTTGACAATACGGATTATTATTTCCGAATTGCGTATGCAATAGCTCATCACCGGCAAGTATCATCGGCGTACCAAAAGACAACAATAAGGTAGCCATTAAGGCCTTTGCTCTTAAATATCTGTTTTTTAGTACATCTTCATCGCAACTAAAACCCTCAACCCCCGAATTGAAGCTCCAATTGTTATCACTTCCGTCACGATTGTTTTCACCATTGGCAAAATTGTGCTTGTGATTATAGCTGACCAAATCATTCAAATTAAAACCGTCATGCGCCGTAATAAAATTTATGCTGCTCCATAAGTTTTTATTGTTATATCCGAACACATCGCTTGAGCCGGCAATTCTGCTTGCAAATTCGCCGATTTGTCTTTCGTCACCTCGCCAAAAACGCCGAATAACATCTCTGAAGCGGTCATTCCATTCTGCCCAACCGGCGGGAAAAGCGCCTATCTGATAACCGCCCATACTTGCGTCCCAAGGTTCGGCAATCATCTTCACATTGCGTAAAATTTCATCTTGACGAACAGCATTTAAAAAACAACTGTCATATTTGAAAACGGTTTTAACCCGACTTAACGAAGCTGCCAAATCGAGCCTGAAACCGTCAATATGCATTTTTTGTACCCAGTAGCGCATTGAATCGGTAACAAGCATCAATACATACGGATTTTCAACATTAAACGATGCACCGCACCCCGTACTGTCATAATAAAAGCGTTTATTGTTTTTATCCAAAGTATAATAACTTTCGTTATCAATTCCTCGATAGCATAAAGTAGGTCCGAGCTGATTTCCCTCACCGGTATGATTGTAAACAACATCTAAAATGACCTCTATGCCGTTTTTGTGCATTGTTTTAACCATATCCTTAAAATCATCAATTCGGCCCTGATGCAAATAGGTATTATCGGGTGCAAAAAAGCTCAAACTTTCATACCCCCAATAGTTAACTTGTTCTTTGCCGATTTTATGTCCGAAAAAGGCATGCACCGGTTGCAATTCAACCGCCGTAATGCCAAGCCATTTCAAATATTGCATAATTTTAGGACTTGTAAGCGCCTTAAATTTTCCCCTAGATGCATCTTCAATTTTCGGATACAGTTCTGTATAGCCTTTAACATGCATTTCATAAATTATGCTTTTGCTAAAATCATAATCGGGCAAAACATCATCTTCCCAATTATACTTATCATCTGTAACTACCGATTTTGGAACATACGGTGCACTGTCTAAAGTTGAAAAAGACAAATCCTGCGCCGGACTGTCAATGTCATAACCGAAAATTGCCTTATGCCATATAAGTTTTCCGATAAGTTTTTTTGCGTAAGGGTCTATCAGAAGTTTGTTTTTATTAAAGCGTTTTCCTTCCAACGGTTTATATTCGCCGTCAACTCTGTAACCGTACACCTGACCGGCCTTAATTCCTTCAAGATATACATGCCAGATGTTATGGTCGTTTTGACTGATTTCTATTTGTTGCAGTTCTTCGGTTCCGCTTTGGTCAAACAAACACAAAATCACTTTTTTTGCATTGGCGGAAAAAAGCGAAAAGTTTACACCCTTACCGTCAAATGTTGCTCCCAAAGGATATGGCTTTCCCTGACTTAATTTTATTTTCATACAACCGCCCTTATCTTATAGGTTTAATTACAATGGTTGCAAGCGGCGGAACGGTAACTTCAATTGAAAACGGCTTTGCATTCCACCCCTGATAGGTTACATTTATCAAACCTTCGTTTTTAACACCGCTACCCCAATAGTTTTTATCATCACTGTTAAAAATCTCCTGATAGCGACAAGCTTCATTTACCCCGATTCGATAGTTGTGACGAACAACCGGAGTAAAATTGCAAATTACAATTAAATAATCATCTTGATTATGAGCTTTACGCATAAACGAAATTACACTGTCATCACAGTTGGAATGTTCAATCCACTCAAAACCTTTGTAATCAAAATCTTCTTCAAACAGAGCCGAATTTCCTTTGTACATCAGGTTCAAATCTCTGACACAATTTTGCATACCTTTATACATCGGATATTCAAGCAAATGCCAACGCAAACTTTCTGCTTCGTTCCATTCTTTGTCTTGTGCAAATTCATTTCCCATAAACAAAAGTTTTTTACCCGGATGCGTCCACATAAATCCGTAATATGCTCTTAAGCTGGCAAATTTTTGCCACTCATCACCCGGCATTTTTCCGAGCATGGAGCCTTTACCGTGTACAACTTCATCGTGTGAAATCGGCAATATAAAGTTTTCATTAAAAGCATATAACAAACCGAAAGTTAAAAGCCCGTGATGATATTTTCGATGTATGGGCTCATGAGCAATATAACGCAAAGTGTCATTCATCCAACCCATATTCCATTTGTAACCGAAACCAAGTCCGCCCATGGAAGTAGGACGAGAAACCATCGGCCAAGAGGTTGATTCTTCCGCACAGGTAAATGTGCTTTGATTTTCACCATATACAAGCTCATTCATTTTTCTGATAAAAGAAATTGCTTCCAAATTTTCATTTCCGCCATATTGGTTTGGTATCCACTCTCCGTCTTTTCTCGAATAATCAAGATATAACATTGAAGCCACCGCATCAACCCTTAAACCGTCAATATGATATTCTTTCAACCAATATAATGCGCTTGCACATAGCACATTGCAAACTTCTGTTCTGCCATAGTTATAAATTTTTGTACCCCAATCTTTGTGTTCACCTTTTTTAGGGTCTGCATGCTCATATAAATGTGTTCCGTCAAATTCTATTAAACCATGTCCGTCTTTAGGAAAATGTGCCGGCACCCAATCCATTATCACCCCGATTGAAGCTTGGTGAAATTTATCAATCATATACTTAAAATCATCAGGAGTACCAAAACGAGATGTCGGGGCAAAAAGCCCTGTGACCTGATATCCCCAAGATGCATCTAACGGATGCTCACATAAAGGCAAAAACTCAACATGTGTAAAGCCCATATTGGTAACATAGGGCACAAGCCAATCGGCAAATTCACGATAAGTTAAATATTCTTCTCCCTTATCACCTTTTCGGCGCCAAGACCCCAAGTGCACTTCATATATACTCATCGGTTTATCAAAACTGTTGTATGAAGCTCTATAATTTAACCATTTGTCATCGTTCCATTTATATTTGTTTATGTCATAAACAACCGACGCCGTTTTCGGTCTTTTTTCGGCATAAAAACCCATCGGATCCGATTTACACAAAATATAATCTTCTTGAGTTTTGATTTCAAATTTATAAACTTCGCCTTGTCCGAGATTCGGGATAAATATATCCCAAATTCCGCAAGTTAAGTGTTTGCGCATAACATTAACTCTGCCGTCCCAGTTGTTAAAATTGCCCACAACCGAAACTCTTTTTGCATTTGGTGCCCACACCGCAAATGCAACACCTTTTACACCATCAATTTGGGTTATATGAGCACCGAGTTTTTTGTAAATATCGTGATGATTTCCTTCCGAAAAAAGATACACATCAACATCACCGATAGTTGCTCCGAAACGATATATATCTTCAACGATATACACAGCCCCCAAATCATTTGTTATTCTAAATTTGTATTTTAAATTTTGGTCTTTTCCGATATTAATTTGATAAAAGCCTCTATCATCTAAACGAGTCATTTTGCCTAAAAAATTTTCATCATAATCTAGGAGTTCAACACAAACCGAATTTGGTTGATAAGTTCTGATAAAAACCTCTTTAGAGCCTTTGTTTCTGTGGATTCCGAGCACGGCAAAAACATTTGAATGATTACCCTCAATGATAGCATTCATTTCTTCATTTGACAACAAATTTTCCATTAGACCTCCATCAAAATTTTAAGTCAAAATAATATCAAATTTTTTCATATTTAATACTCAATTTATATCTATAAAGGCATATCATTTTAAATGCAAGAAAATATCTTGAGATTTTAAAACAATAAAATATTGACGAGTAAAATTTTCGTATATATATTAAGCCTGTTACTAATAATTTTTATATGGAGTATAACTATGTCTAATTGTAATGAAAATTACATCAAAGAGGCAGCATACTACTTGTGGCAAAATGCCGGCTGCCCTAACGGACAAGACGAAAAATTCTGGTCTATGGCTTTAGAACAGTATGCAAATTGTTCTTGTTCAAAATCAACAGCTAAAAAATCTTGCTGCAAAAAATCTTGCTCAACAAGCACAACTTCTTCTAAGAAGACAACTGCTTCAAAAAGCACAAAATCAAGCAGCAAAAAATAATATTTTTTTATAGCTGAAAGCACCTCTTTTCACATCTTGCAAAGAGGTGCTTTTTTTAATTTAAAATATCAATACCCGCACATCAAACTTGCAAAATTGGATAAAACATTTAATACACACATTGTCACCAAACGATGCCGGTATCAGCTCATAAAATGACATTGATTTATTTTTATACCTCATTTTTGATTTAAATCACTTTTAAGACTTTTTTTACTTGAAAAAAAAAAAAACGGTTTATGATGCGTATTGAAAGGTAAATTTTGTACCTTTCAAATGTACTTAAACTTAATTTTTGTAAAGGAATTAAAAAAAATGAGAAAATATTTTCTTTTGAGCGCTGTGGCTCTCTTAGCGGCAAATAATGCAAATGCAGATAACTCTTCCATAACTGTAGAGGCTCATGCGAAAATTGAACATGTATCAGAAATTACATGTTCTCCGTTAGATTTTGGTACTATTTATCTTAAAAAAAATAATGTAGAATCAATCGTTCATCTAAATGATACTCCTGAAGGAGATGTTGTTCATGTTAGCGGAAATTCCCCTAGCCGTTGCGAAGGAATTGAAGATGGTGCCACTATTATCGGATTTAATGATGATAGTGAAGGAGTATATTGCTATGCTGATGCTTTTAATCCTGATGAGGAAGCACTTTGTATTCGTAATATAAGAATGAATTTTGAAGATTATATATTTGCAGATTTATATATTCCTGCTAATTTTCCTGAAGCAACTTTTGATACTACAATTCAATTTACTATAGCTTACTAATATTTTATATTTACAAAAAGCACCCGAGTTTCCTTGGGTGCTAAAAGTCTTTGTTAAGCCGTCTGACCGTTTATTACATTTCATATCGAACCGCTTGGACAAGGTGGGCGCCATATAATCAGACCACGATCTGAACAGTGACAGCTCCCTATAATATTAATGTTGGCTCGGATAGACCATGCGGAATAATACATATCAGACAGCCTGCCTTTTATGTATTTAAACTAACATAAAAATTTAAAAAAATCAAGTTTTTTCTTATGTGAAATAAAAAATAAAATTGTTGATTTTTTTGCCGATTTGTGTAAAATGTTCACTGTCAAATTGCAATCATTTTATCATAAAACTTCTCGTCTTCCGACATGGTCGGCAGGTCCGACAATGCCTTCTTCTTCCATACGGTCAATCAGTGCGGCCGCACGATTATATCCGATACGAAGCTTTCTTTGAATGTAGCTGGTGGAAGCTTTTTTATCGTTTCTGACAATATTAACCGCTTGCATATATAAATCAGCATCTGAACCCGAGCCCATTGAGGTATTATCAAAAACCGAACCATTGTCTTTGGTGTTTAATTCACCGGCAGTTACTTCTTCGATATATTCGGGAGCTCGTTGAGATTTCAAAAAGTCAACCACTGCTTCAACTTCACTGTCTTTAACAAAACTTCCGTGAACACGCAAAGGTCTTAAACCTGCAGGCATATATAACATATCACCCATTCCCAAAAGCTGTTCCGCACCTTGTTCACCCAAAATTGTACGACTGTCAATTTTTGATGTAACCTGAAAACTGATACGACTTGGGAAGTTTGCCTTAATTGTACCGGTAATTACATCAACAGACGGTCTTTGAGTTGACATAATCAGGTGCAAACCGGCGGCACGAGCCATTTGTGCCAAGCGCTGAATGGCAGCTTCAACTTCTTTTCCTGCAACAAGCATTAAATCGGCCATTTCATCAACCACAATCACAATGTAAGGAAGTTCGGTGGTATCAATTTCTTGTTGCTCATATATAGGCTTACCGGTTTCGGGATCAAACCCGATTTGAATTGTTCTGGTAACGGTCTCACCGCTTTCACGCAACTCTCTTAATTTTTGATTATATCCGGTGATGTTTCGAACATTTAATTGCGCCATTTTTCTGTATCGGTCTTCCATTTCACGAACTGCCCATTTTAACCCGACAACGGCTTTTGCAGGGTCGGTTATCACCGGTGTTAAAAGATGCGGAATGCCGTTATACATCGAAAATTCGAGCATCTTCGGGTCTATCATAATCAGCTTACATTCTTCCGGTTTCATCTTGTAAAGAAGCGATAAAATCATTGAGTTTACACCAACCGATTTACCTGAACCGGTGGTACCGGCCACCAATAAGTGAGGCATTTTTGCCAAATCGGCATAGGTGTTTTTTCCACCGATATCTTTACCTAAAACAATGTTTAAGGTATTTTTTGTTTCCTTAAACTGCGGGTCAGAAAGCAAATCTTTAAGCCACACCGTTTCTCTTTTTGCGTTTGGCATTTCAATACCGATGGTATTAGAACCGGGGACAACGGCAATACGCACCGAAACTGCCGACATTGAACGGGCAATATCATCGGCCAAACTAATAACTCGGGCGGTTTTTGTACCCGGAGCAGGCTCTAACTCATAAAGTGTAACTACCGGACCGGGGCGAACTTTTACAATTTTGCCGTTTACTCCGAACTCTTGTAAAACTTCTTCCAATTTTAAGGCAATGGCATCCAATTCTTTTTGACTTATTTCGTTACCGCCTTTGTCTTTAGGGCGAGATAATAAGTTGATATCAGGATACATATATCCGTCGGCAGGAGCTTTTTGCACAGCCGATTTTTTTGTTGACGCAACGGTTTTGGGCTCAGATTTTTTCTCTTGCAAAACTTGTTTGAGTTTTGGCTCTTTTTTAACAATAATTTTTTTGCCTTTTTTACCTTTTGCCAAATAAAACAGATACACAACGGCCCTTAAAAATGTTGCAATCAAGCTCCAAAACTTGCCCAAAACAAACTTAATCAGCATATACCATTTTTTCAAAGTTATACCCAACACCAAGTTAAGTGACATAAAACTGATAACAAACAAAACACTTATCAACATTTCCGTGCTGTAAGGGAAATTAAGTTTTGCAATTTGAGATTGTAAAAATCCGGCAACCAATTGAGCCATTTTTCCGCCTAAAGGATAATTGGCTACCGTGTTTGGATATACTAAATTAATGGCCGAAGATAAAGATAAAACACCGACAACAAAGGCAAACAACCTGATTTTGAAAGCAAATAAAGTGTTGTAGCGTATCAGAGCATATCCCCAAACCAAAAAGCTCAAAGCAAAAATCGGTAAAGCTATGCCAAAACCGCATAAAACCAAATCAGCAACATTTGCTCCCAAAGCTCCCAAAAAATTGGTCGGGATAAGGTCATTTTCCTGATTAATACACGGGTCTTTCGGATTATATCCGATTAAAGACACATATAAAATCAGCGCCGCCGAAATTAAAAAAATTCCGCACAATTTTTTTATCAAACTTTTAAATCTGCCGTTTTCTTTTTTCTTGCTTTTTTTTGCCATTTTATTTTTCCAAATAAGTTATAGTTCAAAATTTCTTAAATCTTCCAAACTGCCATAAACATCTTTATCAATGCAATAAGACGGACTGATTTTGATATTTGTAACATTTGAGGCTTCATAAACCTTATAGTTTAATATACTCGGGATACTTTTATCTTCTTGTCGCATTTGCGCATACAATTTGCTCACTTCCTTAAACTGCCTGTTTTTTTGCGGATAATCATATTGCGGGCGACACAAACTTAAAACCTCACTCATACCGCACGACATTAAGCCTTTTTTCATCAAATACATCACTAAATCAAAATTTTCTTTTTTATCATCGTCACTTAATTTTACCGGAAAATATTTTTTAGTTTCTTCACGATTAAGCATAAATGTCGAAAGACAAATATTTACTTTGTTTTTTCCATAGTTTAACAAACTTATTTTAGGCTCAATTTGACAACACCCGATAGGTAACAAATTGCATTCGTGGTCGGCAAACGCATAACTGGTATGGCTTAAAATAAAATTGTATCTGAGCATAAAACCGTATTGACGAGAAATTTTATCTTTCACCCAAAAATTTTCAGGCTCCAAAATGGCAACATAATCACCCGTTGCTTTTGAAATTGCATATCCGTACGATTCTAAAAGACCCTTACGAGTTTTGTTTAAGCACAATTTTACTCGTTTATCTCGTTTTTTATAATGTTGCAAAAGAGCCGCCGTTGAATCGTCAGAAGCATCATTTACAATAATCCATTCCAAATTCGGATAATCTTGATACGCAAAAGATTTGCAAGCAGTTTCCAAAAAATGTTCGCAATTGTAAGCAACGGTAACTACGGATATTTTTTTATACTCTTGCATTTTTCCTCATCAAAACAAGGTTGTTAAATTCTGTGTCTGTTTTTTCATAAAAACTTGACTTTAAAGTAAAATACACCTAATTTCCCAATAAATGATTAAGAAAAAAGGTTTTTATTTATGAAATATGCATTTGTTTTCCCCGGACAGGGTTCCCAATTTGTCGGCATGGGTAAAGAATTGGCCGATAATTTTAAATCCGCAAAAGAGGTTTTTGAAGAAGTAAACAATGCTTTAGAGCAAGATTTGTTTAAGCTTATGACCGAAGGTCCTGAAAATGAGTTGATGCTTACGGCCAACACTCAACCGGCTTTAATGGCTCACTCAATGGCTGTGGTTAAGGTTTTGGAAAAAGAATTCGGCATAAAGTTAAAAGACAAAGCAAGTTTTGTTGCCGGACACTCTTTGGGTGAATATTCGGCAGCTTGCGCCGGCGGTGTTTTTTCGCTTTCCGATACTGCAAAACTTTTAAGAATCCGTGGCGATGCAATGCAAAAAGCCGTACCCGCAGGTGTTGGCGGTATGGCGGCCGTTTTGGGCTTGTCATTTAAAGATGTCGATGCTTTGGTTGAAGCTTGTGCCGATGAAAATAACTTGTGTGTAGCCGCCAATGATAATTCTGATGGTCAGGTAGTATTATCGGGGCATATAAAAGCCATTGATAAAGCCGTTGAAATTGCATCGGAATTTGGAGCTAAAAGGTGTGTAAAATTGCCGGTAAGCGCTCCGTTTCACAGCCCGTTGATGGCCCCCGCATCAGAAGTTATGGCCAGAGCTTTTATGCAGGTTGAATGCAATGATTCTCAAATACCGCTCATTGCCAATGTTTTAGCCGAGCCGATTACTAGCAACAAAGAAATTATCAAAAATTTGGTTGCGCAGGTAACCGGTACGGTCAGATGGCGGGAAACCGTGATGTTTATGCAAGAACAAGGCATTACTGATATGATAGAATTAGGTGCCGGAAAAGTTCTTTCAGGAATAGCCAAAAGGAGCGCTAAAGAAATTAATTCCGTTTCTGTTGGCACAATTGCCGAAATTGAAGAATTGGCAAAAAATTTATAACTTAAAAAAAGGAAAAATACATGTTCAGATTAGATGGAAAAGTAGCTTTAATTACCGGTGCAGCCGGTGGTTTGGGCGATAAAATTGCTCGTACACTTCATGCACAGGGTGCAAAACTCGCATTAACCGATATGCGTATTGAACCTATGGAAAAGCTCAAAAATGAACTTGGCGACAATGTGGAATGCTTTGTTGCAAACCTTTCAAAACCCGAAGAAATTGCCGAGCTGATTAAAAATGTTGAAGCAAAATTCGGTCAGGTTGACATTTTGGTAAACAATGCCGGCTTAACTCGTGACAATTTGTTTATGCGTATGAGCGATGAAGATTGGCAACTTGTTTTAGATGTAAATCTTTCAGCCGGTTTCAAACTTGCCAAAGCTTGTATCAGAGGTATGATGAAAAGAAGATACGGCCGCATCATCGGTATTGCATCGGTTGTCGGTGTTATGGGAAATGCCGGTCAGGCAAACTATTCGGCCTCTAAAGCCGGTATGATTGCCATGAACAAATGCTTGGCTCAAGAAGTCGGCTCTCGTGGAATTACCGTAAATTCGGTTGCCCCCGGATTTATCAGAACAGCCATGACAGATGTCTTGCCTGATGATGTAAAAGCAGCACTTTTAAATAAAATTCCTCAAGGAAAACTTGGCGAAGCACAAGACATTGCCAATGCCGTGGCTTTCTTGGCTTCTGACGAGGCTCAATATATCACAGGTCAAACCTTGCATGTTAACGGCGGTATGGCTATGATTTAAGCCTTATGGCTTTAACAAAAAATCTCCTTATTTTTGCTAATAAGGAGATTTTTTATTGTCTTTTTACCTTGTTTATTGATAAATAATCGCAATATCAACTTTAGCAGATAAGTCGCCATTGGCAATACCATCACCAATATCTGAAATCACTAATTCACCACCAAACCTAAATTCTCCTGTCTCTCCGGAAGAATCACCATAGATAAGGAAAACTTTGTTTAACCAAACTCCTTCACCTAACTTAACATTATTAGTCATAGGCGTAACTGTATAACTGCCTTCACGAGCAGGAAGATTACATGCGGCTTGCGCATACTGGCCATTATGCATTACTTGAGGATTAGAAACATAAAAAATGCCGTCTTCATCGAAGCCTGCAGTAAAAAAACCGTCTTCTCCAAAATCCATATTACTGGGATAAAGTATTGTACCAAAATCTAAATCCGAACAATTTACATTAGTATATGCCGCAACTGTTGCTTTAGCATTAAATGTAGCCAGAATATTGTCGGCGTTTGCTGTACCTGAAATCATTAAAGCAGTTACAGTAGTAAGAAAATATTTTCTCATAATTTTAATTCCTTTACAAAAATTCAAGTTTAAATGTACTTGAAAGGCGCAAAATTTACCTTTCACATCGCATCATAAACCGTTTTTTTTTTTTTGCAAGTAAAAAGAGTCGTTTAAAAGATTTAAATCAAAAATGAGGTAAGAAGATTATTTCATCTTATCTTAAAATGCGGCAAGTTGTTTAAGGGTAGATTTTCAACAATCGAATCGGTAATTTTAAGATGTAAAAAGTGTGGTTGTTTATTAGAAAAGAAAA
Organism: Alphaproteobacteria bacterium; assembly: GCA_015062345.1. Taxonomy (GTDB): domain Bacteria; phylum Pseudomonadota; class Alphaproteobacteria; order RF32; family CAG-239; genus JAFTYO01. The sequence goes on from SUUV01000001.1 coordinate 14,995, forward strand.
ATATTGACAACAGGAGTTTTAAACTTAAAAATAGGTTTATTAATTAATAGTTAATGATGAAAAAAGTTTTTTTAAGATTATCTATTGTAAATCAAATTATTTTTTTGGTTTGAAAAAATTTTAAATCTGAAAGGAATGATATGAAAAAATTAATTTTAATGATGAGTGTGGTTATCGGTTTGTCGGCTTGTACTCATACCGTAGAGTGTAACAAAAATCCGGCTCCGAGACAACAAGCAGTTATGGCTCAACCCGTTGTTCAACCGATTGCTCAAGCATCAGGTTGTCAAGGAACATCATATACCGTATCTGAGCCGGTTGAAGTTCTTTATAAAAACACAACATACAGAACAGTATATGAGCCCAAAACATATTCTTCGGTGTCATATGTTAAAAAACCATACAATTGCGCTGAGGGAAGTTTATGTAAACAAAAATATAATGCTCAATAATTGTAAAAAAGCCTCGTTGATGCGAGGCTTTTTTTCAGATTAAAAATAACTTTAAGCTGTAATAACTGATTTTTTGTAGTACACAAAAAATTCATGGAGTCTTCGAATTTGTAAAAAGAACAAGATTTTTGTTTTTATCCTCATACTTTGCAACATACCTCCTAACTGTCACTCCGGCACTTGATGCCGGAGTCCAGGTAGTAATATAGCTAAATTATTCCCTGGATACCGGTGTCTATTCCAAGCTAAAGCTTGGGCACCGGTATGACCGTGATGGGAGACAACACCATCACCTCATTTTTGATTTAAATCTACAAACAGACTCTTTTTACTTGCAAAAAAAAAAAACGGTTTATGATGCGTCTTGAAAGGTAAATTTTTGCCTTTCAAATTAAGTTTAACTATTTTTAAGGATTAAAAATTATGAGAAAATATTTTCTTTTGAGCGCTGTGGCTCTCTTAGCGGCAAGCACAGCCAACGCAACAACCGATTATGCCGAAGTAACCGCAAAGGCTACAATTGAAGTGGCTAATACATTTACTTGTTCCGAATTAAATTTTGGTACAATTGTCATGAAACAAAACAATGAAAAAACTGAGTTGTGGTTGACACATGATGGTTCATCTCTTGATTCATATGATATAGACTCAACAAACATTATCTCGGCAACCGATTACGACACAGCCAATTGTTCTTTTGATTCAGTAGTAGCTGGAAACATTACACTTCCGACCTCAATTCAATTAACCGGAGTCAATACCTCAGAAAAACTAACTGTTGATAGCTTCGGTTATGCAGGTGTCGGTGGTGAACCCGATGTCAGTTTTAACAAACTTCATATTGGCGCTATGTTACATATCCCGTCAAAAGTTACGGCAGATGAATATATCGGCTCCTTTACCGTAAGTGTTGTTTACTAATCCACACACCAAAAAGGCGGCTTTTAGCCGCCTTATTTGAATACATATTTTCTGATATGCGATTTATAAGGGAATATGAATGAGTACCCTCAAGCCTCCCATATCGCTGGTGCCAAGCTCAATTGTTCCGCCGTGTGAAACAATGATATCTCTGGCAATTGATAATCCCAAACCGACACCGCCGGTTTCTTTGTTACGAGAGCCTTCAATGCGGTAAAAAGCCTTAAACACTTCTTCTCTTTTATCTTCCGGAATCCCCGGTCCGTCATCATCAACTCTGATTTCCATTTTGCTGTTATTACTCTCTAAGCCGACCGCAACGGTTTTTCCATAATAAAAAGCATTGGATATAATGTTGGTAACTGCTCTTTTTAAGGCCTGTTCACGACCCTGAATTGCGCTTACCTGATCATTGGTGGTGTATCTTATCATGGTTTTAGAATTGCGGAATTTGTTTAATATGCTAAGTATCATTTCGTTCATATCAACAAAGGTGTTGGTTTCACCGCCCTCACCGCTGACAAACGCCAGATAGCCGTCAAGCATTTTTTCCATTTCGGTAATATCTTCAACAAACTCCTGATTATCTTCATTTTTAGGCAACATTGCCAATTGAAGTTTCATACGAGTTAAAGGTGTTCTCAAATCGTGCGAAACGCCGGCAAGCATTTGGGTACGCTCCGAAATTTGGCGATTGATTCTTTCTTTCATCTTGGTAAAAGCAATTCCGGCCTTTCTGACTTCCGATGAACCATACGGCTTAAATGGTGTATCAATTCCTTTACCGAAATCTTCCGCCGCCTCGGCCAATTCTTTAATTGAGCGGGCTTGTGTTCTTAAAAACAGTGATGAAACAATAAACAACAACAAAGAAGTTCCGACCATCCACGCAATAAACCCGAACAAAGATGATGAGAAAATATTTTTGGTAGAAGTTGTAAACTTATACAAACCGTTTTTGGTATCAATCAGGGCTATTAAGGTTGACGAGCCTTCGGTTAAATACAAATGGGTAACCGCATCGGGAAAATCATCTCTTAAGGCTTTTTCAAAAAAGCCCGTAACCATATCATTATTTTGCGATGTTTTGTTCATTTCCGAATGTTTAATTTCATTGTCATAAAAATCAACATCTAAATCATAAAGTTTTTTGGTTAAGGCCTTAATGTTGTCAAATTCATCAAAATTTTGTTCTGCCAAATTAACCACAAATGCCATATTTGAGCTCAAATTATCGGACAATCTTTTACCTACTTTGCCCCAACTTCCGCTAAAATATGCCACAACGGAAACAATTTGTACCACAATTAAGGGTATTATAATCAGAAGCATTGTTCTGAAAAAAAGTGTTTTCGGAAGAAGTTTGAGCTTTAAGTAGCGCATTGTTCCTTCCATTTTTTTGGGAAATTTAATATGCATATTTTTCTCCTAAATTTTTATTCGGGTAAAAGCATATAACCTTTGCCGCGAATTGTTTGTAAATATCTCGGATTTTTTGAATCTTTTTCAATTTTTTTTCTGAGCCTCGTAATTTGCACATCTATCGACCTAGGGCTTTGTCCTGAGCCTAAAATATCGGCCAATTTTTCACGAGTAAAAATCTGCCCCACTTTCTGACTTAAAACATTTAAGAGCATTTGCTCAACCGGTGTAATGTGGATAATTGCCCCTTGCTTGGTAGTAAGCTCTTTTTTTATGACATCATAAAGACACAAACCCAAATTAAGCGGTGCCTGATTGTCATTTTTTTCCACCGGTGCTCGCTTGAGAATGTTTTTTATCCTTAAAACCAGTTCCAAAGGCTCAAACGGCTTGGCAATATAATCATCTGCCCCCGATTCTAAACCCACGATTCTGTCAGCGGTTTCACCCATGGCGGTCAGCATAATCACCGGTACATTGTTTTCCAAACGCAATTCTTTTAAAAACTCAATTCCGCTGATTTTGGGCATCATAATATCAACAATCAACAAATCAAACTTATACTGATTTAAAAATTCAAAAGCAGTATCTGCATCTTGAGCATCAGAAACCGCAAAGCCTTGTTCACGCAAAAAGCGTTTCAACAGGCTTCGCAGTCTGGTATCATCATCAACGATCAAAATATGTTGAGTTTCTTTTTCCATTATTGTTTTTTAGCCGATTTTTTGGTTGCTTTTTTTGTTGTTGCCGCAGGTTTTTTTGCAACGGTTTTTTTGGCAGTTGTTTTCTTTTTAGCAACTTTTTTGGCCGCAGGTTTTTTCACCACAATTTTAGCCTCAACCGTTTTAGCTTTTTCCAAAGATTTTACATAATCAACACTCTTTTGAAAATATTGATAACCGGTAATAAAGGTTAAAACACCCGCAATCCAAAGCAAAAACTCACCGATATAATGCCATATCCACAAACCGTGAAAAAGCATCATGGCAAGAGCAGTCATCTGAAAACCGGTTTTCCATTTTGCCAAGCGAGTAACCGGCAAACCGACATTCACTTCTCGCAAAAATTCTCTCAAGCCCGAAACCAAAATTTCACGACACAAAATTACAAACACCGGAATATAGCTGAGTTTTGAGAAAACCATATCGGGTTTTACCAAAATTACCACCAAAGCCGAAGCTACCAAAAGTTTGTCGGCAATGGGGTCTAACAAACGACCGAAAGCCGATGTCTGGTTGCGGCATCTTGCCAAATAACCGTCAAAATAGTCGGTTACCGAAGCAGCTACAAACAGCACACCGATAAACATTGTCCAAGCAAAAGAATTTATGTACAAAGACAGAAAAATCACCGGAATTACCAAAATTCTGGAAATTGTTAATATATTAGGCAAATTATACACTGATTATCCCCTTAAAACTAATTATTTTTTTACAACTGGTCTCATCTTAAAACAAAAAAACTATTTATGGAAGTAATTATAAATTTTTTCAGCCGTTTTTTTACTTATTCCCCTCACTTTTTGCAAATCGGACACTCCGGCACCGGCGACATCATCGGCCGAACCGAAAAACATAAGCAAATCTCGTTTTCTTTTTGCGCCGATACCCTCAATTTCATCAAGTCTGGATTTAAAAACCGATTTTGCCCGTTTTTTCCTATGCGTGCCAATGGCAAAACGATGTGCCTCATCTCGCAAAGTTTGCATATAAAAAGCAAGCGCCGAACGATATTCAAGAGAAAAACTTTCTTTTGATTTCATATGATAAAATTCTTTTCCGGCATTTCTGTCCGGCCCTTTTGAAATGGCAATGATATTAATGCCTTCCAAATCATAACCCGCAAGCGCCTCATACACGGCATTAAGTTGTCCCACTCCACCGTCAAGCAAAATTATGTCAGGTTTGTTTTCTTTGGTTAATTTATCAAAGCGGCGCTTTAAAACTTCTTTCATCATGGCAAAATCATCACCTGCAATTTCAGTGTTTTTGATATTAAAAGTTCGGTACGCTTTTTTATCAAATCCTTCCTGATTTGCCACCACCATTGCCCCAATGGCATAAGAGCCCTGAATGTGCGAATTGTCATAAATTTCGATTCGTTTGGGTATGTCAGGAAGCCCAAAAACCTGTTGTAATTCCATAAGGTTGTTCTTAATTGATGAGTTTAGGACAATTTTGCGCTCCAGTGCCGCCAAAGCATTGGCGTTGGCTCTTTCAAGCAGTTTTGCCTTATTTCCTTTTTTAAAACTTACGATTTTGCTATTAAGAGCATCTTCCAAAAAGCTCATATCTTCTGTTATAAACGGCACATAAATTTCTTTTGGGGCAATGTTGTCGGCATAAAACTCGCTGATAAAAGCTTCCAATATTTCTTCCTTTGATGCACCTTGAGTCTGCTTGGGAAAATATGTTGTATTTCCGCAATTTTGCCCGTTTCGAACAATGAACAACTCAATGCAAAACATATCGTTTTGTTCCGCCACACCCAAAATATCGGCGGACTTTATGTCTGCATATTCCACATTTAAGCCACTTAAAACCGTACTGATGGCTTTTATTCTGTCACGCAAAATTATGGCTTGTTCATAATCGGTATTTTCACTGGCAATTTGCATTTTTTCAGTTAGTTTTTCAACAATATCGGTGTTTTTTCCTTCCAAAAAGCTTATTGTTTCATTCACTGATTTTTGATATTGATCTTTTGATATTTTCCCCACACAAGGCGCCGAACATCTTTTAATTTGATACAACAAGCAAGGTCTTTGCCGCAATTTGAACACACTATCCCGACAAGTTCGTAGCATAAAAGCCTTTTGCACAAAATCTAAGGTTTGATTAACTGCCGTCACATTCGCAAACGGACCGAAATATTTACATTTGTCATTTTTTTTGCCCCGAAATTTTCTTAAGGCCGGATATTCATCATTTAAGTCAATCATCAGCATCGGAAAAGATTTATCATCTTTTAGCAATACATTAAACCGTGGTGAAAATCGTTTTATCAGCTCATTTTCAAGCAAAAGCGCCTTAGCTTCGTTTTCAACAATAATAAACTCCATATCATCAACTTGAGCGACCATTCTTTTTAATCTGGTCGGCAGTTTTTCAAAATGCGTATAAGCTACAATTCTGTTTTTGATGTTTTTGGCTTTTCCGACATACAACACTTCGCCTGATTTACTTATCATTCGATAAACACCCGCTTTTGAAGGTGCAATTTTTACATTTTTTTGCAAAACTTCAAGTCCGTGTTTAATATCGGTCATTTTTTGTTCCTTAATGCAAGACCATAAAGATAAAAGTCATCAATATAAAACCGCCAAACACTGCCGCAACCGACTTGTCGGTTTTTTTAGTTCCGTATGTTTCGGGCAAAATTTCGTTTATTACAACAAACATCAATGTACCGCCCGCCAATGCCATTGCCAGAGGGATTATGTATGTATTGATATCGGTAATTAAAAGCCCCATTAATGCCCCAATCGGTTGAAGCATTCCCATCATTAAGGCAATTAAAGCCGCTTTTGCTTTGGAATATCCTGCGCCGTACAAAGCAATTGCCATTATCAAACCTTCCGGTATATTATGAATTGCAATGCCTAAAACCAAGCTTATCGGATTTAATAAATCATGTGCACCATATGCCACTCCTACCGCCAAACCTTCAGGTAATTTATGAAGCGAAATGGCAATAATAAACAGCCAAGCTTTTTTCAAATCAAAAAACGGTCCGTGATGCCCCATATGATTATGTTCATGCGGCAATAAATTGTTTAAGAGCCAAACCAAAGCCACTCCCAAAAAAACCGCTCCGCAATAGTGCAAGGCGCCCATATACTGATTGTTATGCAATGACATAATTTTTTCCATCGCCGGTACCAAAAGCGAAAATATTGCCGCCGCAAGCATCACACCGGCTGCTATATTTAGCATAGTATTAATGTTGCTTTTGGAATATTTCTTTTTTAAAAAAATTGCAAAACCGCCAAGCCCCGTAAACATTCCGGCAACAAGTGCGGCAACCAAAGCATTGATAAAAATACTATCACTTACAAACAACATCTTCATCTTCCGTTTTTTTGCGAGTTAATTGCGATAATGTAATTTTTTTAACGGTAAACTTATCGGCAAAAATTTCTTTAATTTTTTCTTTTACAAGTTCGGGGTCCGCAATGTCGGCAAAGAAAAACTGATTCTGACAGCTTTCTTCTTTTTCAATGCTGCCGCCGTTTTTCTTGAACATTCCTTCCGCCAAGGTCAAAGCCGAAACCATATCATAGGTCATCGAAACTCCGTCACATTCTTTTGCGGCTTCTATAAGTGCTTTTATTACCGGATTTTTAGAAGCTTTAAATTGCTCCAAAAACTTAAAATCCATATCAAGTTTTTTAATGTTTCTTGAAGGCACCACAATGGTTTTAACATCTTTTTCCTGCACATAGTCAAACAAAATTTCGGCAGCCGGATAACCTGTTTGAAAATTAAAGCATTCCGGATTGGGTAAATATTTTCCGCTTTCGGTTTTATTTTCCGAAACATCACCCATCACCACAATTTTTTTAACTTTTTTCTTTAAGGTATCTTGCGTGCCTTTTATATATTTTGCAAAATCGGCAAACGGAGCATTTAGCAATATGAATATATTTTTATCTTTAACCGATTTAATATATTCTTGCAAAAAGACAATGCCGCTTCTTAAAATGGTCATACCGGCATCTTCAAATATTTTTGAAAACTCATTTTCGGGATAATTATTTTCTTTTGTTTCGTCTTGAACCTCATAATCACCGCCGGGGACTACTCTGACAAAAGATTGTCCCAAATATTGCATTGCGCCTTTTGCATACATTGCTCTGCGGCGTCTGACCTCATAAACACCAAGCTCGGTGATAATACCCTTAATGTTGATATAATTATGCTCTGCCAAATAGGCAAGTATTACAAACGATGCCAAATCATCATGATAGTTGTTGATGTCCGTAAACACCAACACTTCGGGGATTTTTCGTTCTTTTTTCTTTGCCATATTAACCCAACTTTTCTTTTAATATCTGATTAACCATAGCCGGATTAGCCGTTCCTTTAGATTGCTTCATCACTTGTCCGACAAACCAGCCCATCAAGTTTTGCTTTCCTCCCTGATAAGCTGCAACATTATCCGGATTTTCCTTTATAATCGCATCAACAATGCTTTCAATGGCCTTAGTATCGGTAACCTGTTTTAAGCCGTTTTCTTCCACAATGACATCAGGGGCTTTACCGGTTTGAACCATAATTGCAAAAACATCTTTTGCGGTTTTACCGTTGATTGTATTATTGGAAATTAAATCAACCAAAGCACCTAAGTTTTCAGCCGATACCGGAGAATTTTCCAAACTTAAATGCTTGGCATTAAGCATGGCAAAAAAGTCGCCCATAACCCAGTTTGCAACCTTTTTTGCATCTCTGCCTGTGGCGGCTTTTTCAAAAAACTCTGCCGTTTCTTTGTTTTCGCACAAAACCGATGCATCATACGGAGTTAACTTGAGCTCTTTAACAAAACGCTCTTTTTTTGCGTCGGGCAATTCACACATCTCATTTTTGACACTTTCAATAAACTCATCTGATAAAACCAAAGGCGGTAAATCAGGCTCCGGAAAATAGCGATATTCATTTGCGTTTTCTTTTATACGCAAAAATTTTGTTTCACCGGTGTTTTGGTCAAAGTTTCTGGTTTGTTGTTCAATATTGCCGCCGTTTTCATAAACTTCAACCTGCCTTTTGGCTTCATATTCTATTGCCTGCATCACAAACTTAACCGAGTTCACATTTTTAATTTCGGCTCTGGGTCTTAGCTCCGAACTACCTAAAGGCCTAACCGAAACACTGGCATCACAACGCATTGAGCCCTCGTCCATATTGCCGTCACAAGTTCCCAAATAACGCACAATCGAACGCAGTTTTTTCAAAAACGCACCGACTTCTTCTGCAGACCTGAAATCAGGTTTTGTAACAAGCTCCATCAAGCCCACACCGGCTCTGTTATAATCTATGTAACTTTTTTTGGGGTTAATGTCGTGAATGGATTTTCCCGTATCTTGCTCAATATGGATTCGTTCAATGCCGATTTTTCTTGTTTCGCCACTCGGTAAATCAATAACAACTTCGCCTTCACCTACAAGCGGATACTCATATTGTGTAATTTGATATCCCTGAGGCAAATCGGCATAAAAATAGTTTTTACGAGAAAAAACCGAACGATTATTGATTTTTGCATTTAAGCCCAAACCGGTTTTAACTGCCTGACGCACACACTCCTCATTTAACACCGGCAACATTCCGGGCATGGCAACATCAACAAAAGACACATTTTCATTGGCATCGGCGCCATATTCGGTTGATGCCGAACTGAAAATTTTAGACTTGGAAATAATCTGGCAATGAATTTCCAAACCGCATACCATTTCCCATTCGCCGTTTTGTGTTTTTATAATATTTTCCGCCATTGTTATTTCCTCTTAAAATTTGCATCTTGTTCCAATGCAAAACCTGTTTTAAAAATTGTTTCTTCATCAAAGGGTTTTCCTATCAATTGCATACCTATCGGCAACCCTTGTTCACAAAGTGCGGTCGGCAGGCTCATTGCCGGCAATCCGGCCAAATTTACCGACACCGTAAACACATCGTTTAAATACATATTTATCGGATTTGACTGCATTGATTTATCACCGATTGCAAATGCCGTTGTCGGTGATGTAGGCGCTAAGATAACATCACATTTTTCAAATGCACTGATAAAGTCTTGTCTAATTTTACGACGAACTTTTTGCGCCTTAACATAATATGCGTCATAATATCCTGCCGACAACACATATGTTCCTACCATAATACGGCGCTTAACCTCTTTACCGAATCCGGCCGTCCTACTGTTAATATACATTTCATCTAAGCTGCTACCGTCAATGCGTTTTCCGTATCTTAACCCGTCATAGCGAGCCAAATTTGAAGATGCTTCGGCCGGTGCAATGATATAATATACCGGCAAAGCATATTTTGTATGCGGCAAACTTATATCTACAATTTCGGCTCCTCTTTTTCTTAACATATCGGCGGCTAAATCCCAAGCTTTGGCAATTGATAAATTTAATTTATCCGAACGATATTCAAGCGGAATGCCCACTTTTAAACCTTTGATATCAGAGCCCAAAACTTTTGCAAAATCAGGCACTTCTATTTTGGCCGAAGTTGAATCTTTTTCATCAAAGCCGGCCATATGTTTTAACAAAATGGCGCAATCGGTCACATCTTTTGCCATCGGACCGGCTTGGTCCAAAGAAGAAGCAAAAGCCATAATTCCATAACGAGAACATCTGCCGTATGTGGGTTTAATTCCGGTGATACCGCAATATGCGGCCGGTTGTCTGATTGAACCTCCGGTGTCGGTACCGGTTGCCGCTGCACACATCTTGGCACAAACCGCTGCTGCCGAACCGCCCGAAGAACCGCCCGAAACTAAATCGATATCTTGGCTCCAAGGGTTAATGCACGGACCAAAAAAACTGGTCTCGTTGCTACCGCCCATGGCAAATTCGTCCATATTAAGCTTGCCTAAAAACAAAGCTCCCGAATTTAACAAATTGGCAGTTACGGTTGACTCATATTCGGGAACAAAATTTTCCAAAATTTGTGAACAAGCAGTTGTCTTAATACCTTTGGTACAAAACAAATCTTTAATACCCAAAGGCACTCCCTCAAGTTGACGAGCCGTATTGTTTAAGTATTTTTCATCAGAAACCTTTGCTTGTTCCAAAGCTGTTTCTATACATTCGGTTACATAGGCATTATATTTGCGACCGTCTTGCATATTTTTGATATACGCTTTGGTAAGCTCGGTTGCACTAAAATCTTTTTTGCTTAATCCGTTAATTGCCTGAGCAACGGTTAAATCGGTTAAATCGGTCATATCTTTACTCCACAACTTTCGGCACTGCAAAATAGCCAAACTCACTTAAAGGTGCATTTTTAAGCACTTCATCTTTTATGTTGCCGTCTTTTACCACATCTTTACGACAAGACAAATTTTCTTCATTTACCGAAACAAGCTGTTCCACATTGTCGGTGTTCACTTCTTGAAGTTCTGCCACCCAATTTAATATCTTATTAAACTCATCTTTTGTACCTTCAAGCTTATTCTCATCAATTTTTAACCTTGAAAGAAAAGCAATTTGTTCAACTGTTTGATTATCAACTGCCATAATTCAACCTTTCTTAAAAACTTTTTGTTGTTTTAACAACTTACGAATTAACTTGCAAGCAAAAACTTTTACATCAGCACCTTAAACGGCGGTATAATTGCATCAAAACGAAGTTTGTAAAGCATTTTTATATCATCTGCCCATTGTCCGAATTTTTCCGTCAACCGAACTGCCGGTAAACCGCCGCCACTTTCAATATATTTGGTAAGTTTTTCCTGAAAACTTTGTTTTCTGGGATAATAGTTGAGCAAAAATTTATCACCTGAGCCGATTTTTGCCAAAGCTTTTGCTTTTAACAAAGCAACATCAACCCCGCCTAAAGCATCAACAAGCCCAAGCGAATATGCATCTTTACCGAGCCACACTCTGCCTCTTGCCACCTGATTTATTTTTTGCAGGTCAAAGTTTCTGGCTTGCATTACTTTTGATGTAAAATCCTGATAGATTCTATCAAGCGATGCATTAAATGCTCTCTTTTCATTTTCATCAAATTTGTGGTTTATACTTAAAAACGAAGCATTGTCGCCAAAACTGATTTCGCCCCAATTTATACCAAGTTTTTTCCACAGTTTTTCAAAAACTACTTTACCGCCCAAAACTCCGATTGAACCGGTTAATGTTGCCGGCTCAGCCACAATATAATCAGCAGCCGTTGCAATAAAATATCCACCTGAAGCCGCATAATCGGACATGGAAACCACAATCGGAATTTGCTTTTCTTTTTTCAAATTTTCAAGCGCATATCTGATTTCGTCAGATGCGGTATAGCTTCCGCCGGGGGAATTTATCCTCAAAACCAAAGCTTTAAGATTTTCTTGTTTTTTTAAATCTTCAATTTGCGCTAAAACGCTGTTTGCACCCACAACTGCCTCGTTTAACGGACTGTTTGAGCTTATTCCGTCATCAATCATACCGTCTAAGACCAGAAAAGCAACCAAAGGCAAGTCTTTTTGATTGAGCTCTTTTATTCCTGCCATATAGCTGTCAATATCTGCAAATTGTGCATTATATGTTGTTTTTAGATAATCATTTAAATCTTGCACATAACCGAATTTATCAATAAACCCAAGCTTAAAAGCTAAACTTGTCCACAATGGCGCTTTGTTAATGGCATTTTCAACATCTTTTTCCGCCAAATTTCGATTTTTTGCAATTCCCGTAACCAGTTGATTGTAAAAACCATTTCCGACTTTGTTTAATTCTTGACGATATTCTTGGCTAAAATCAGAGCTTATCAGTGAGCTGACCGCTGTTTTATATTCATAACGAGAATAAAATTCGGGTTCAACGCCAAATTTTTGCAAAATATTTTTAAAAAACGGCACTTCAATATTAACACCAGTAACCGCTATTTCGGCAGACGGCTGAAGCCAAATTTGGTCAAAATGTGATGCCAGATAATATTCTTTACTGCCACCCATTGAACTTGAATATACATAAGCCTTTTTGCCTTTTGCTCTAAATGTCTTAACCGCCGATGCAATATCCTGAATTTGCGCCAATCCCAGTGAAGAAACGCTGATATTGGCTTTTATGGCCTTAATTTTTTCATCATCGGCAGCAATATTTATGGCTCTTATCAAATCAAAAACCGAATGCGTTGAAGCTCCGGTAAATTCGGCAAAAAAGTCATCACTTCGGCTTTCGGTATAGTTTTTGTTAAAATCTATCTCCAAAATTGCACTATCGGGAACTCCGGCAATTTTTATTTTAGGGCTCATAATTGATAACACCCCGACCAAAATCAATATAAATAACACTCCAAAAATTGCAAAAGAATAAACAATGGTCTTAATTATCAGTTTTAAAGCCATTTTTTTTCTTTGTTCTTCTTCGTTTATTTTCATATTTATTCTCCGTTATTTTCTTGTATTTTGAGCAGATTATCCACAAACTCGGGCAATGTAACCGAACATTTGCCTTCAATGTGCTCATCAAACAAATAATTATTTGAAGTGGTAGTTAAATTAAACTCTATGGTATCGGCACCATAATATTTTGCCGTATAAACAAAACCGGCGGCCGGATACACCACTCCAGATGTGCCGACCGAAACAAATAAATCACATTCTCTTAAATGTTTTTCAACCTCATTCATATATAAAGGCATCTCCCCAAAAAACACAATATTGGGTTTAAATTTGCCTTTTGCGGCACAATGAGGGCATATTGTTGACATATCAACATCTTCTGCCGATTGCAAAATATGTCCGCATTCCAAACATATTGCTTCATCAATTTTTCCGTGAATGTGATATATGTTTTTGCTTGAGGCTTTTTCGTGCAAAATATCAACATTTTGTGTAATGATATTAACCTCACCTTTATATTGTTCTTGCAATTTTGCCAAACAAAGATGTGCCGGATTGGGCTTTGCATTTAAAACTTCGGGCTTTAGCTCGTTATAAAATTTATGAACAAAAGCCGGATTTTTTTCAAACGCCTCAACGGTTGCAACATCTTCCACTTTATGATTGTTCCATAAACCGTCAGAATCTCTAAAGGTCGAAAGGCCCGATTCGGCAGAAATTCCGGCACCGGTTAATATAAAAATGCGTTTATACTGTTTTTTCATCACATACTCCATATATCTACAAAATAAAAGATTCTTTTTGATTGGCAAGAGTTTATAAACATATCCCCCAAAAAATATTTATCATCGGAACACAACTTCCAAATTGGTCTTGACACTAAACCAAAAATAAACTACAAATATAACTGAACAGTCAAGTTGGCTGTTTGGAACCTAACAATTCCTATGTAACGCGTCTTTTAGTATAGGGACGTTAAATTTTATACGCTGACCGGTTATTTAAAAAATGACTGGAAGGCGGTAAAATAAGCCTTGCGGTCAATATACCGCGCTATTTCGTTATTGTAGTTGTTAGCTTCCAGTCGCTTTTTTGTTAAGAGCGATTTTTTTATTTAAGTAACTTAATTAAAAAAAGGAAGATAATTATGAAATATACAAATCAAAATGGTCGTTCAATTCTTGTCAAGTGTGATTTAGAAGCGCAGGCTTTTTTGAGTGCCGTGTATAAAAGCAATACACAAACGAAAAAAAGACAAGCTGATAAATTGCAATGCGGAAGAAGTATGGTAGAGATGCTTGGCGTGCTTGCTATTATCGGTGTTTTATCGGTAGGAGGTATTGCCGGCTATTCAAAAGCCATGAACAAATTTAAAATCAACAAAACCACAGACCAGGTTTCCGTTCTTGTTGCAAATTTGCGTACGATGTTTGCAGCTCAAGGAAACTATAGTGGATTAACCGTTAAAACCGCAATAGATTTTGGTGTTGTCCCTGATGATATGATTACAACAAGCACAACCACAGGAGGGGAAGGCAATGAAACAACCACCTCAACAACACTTAAAAATGCATTTGGCGGAGATGTTGAAATTGCAGTATCTCCGGTTAAAAATGGTGATACAGACAGCGCATTTTATGTTGCATATGATGGTTTGTCACAAGAAGCATGTGTAACACTTGCAACCGGTGACTGGGGTTCCGGTCAAGCCTCCGGTTTAATAGCCATGATTGCAGCTCCTTCTTTAGCAACTGCCAAAGCTGCTGCCGCAAACGCATATGCTAACGGTAATGGTGTGGCAGGCTCAGCTACTACGGCGGCAGTAGCTCAACCGGGTGGAAGTACCCTTAAAACCCCAATGCCTGTTGCAAATGCTGTAGCAAGTTGTACTGCTGCACAAAATGCCACTCCTGCAGTGCTTTGGAAATATTACTAAGCAAACAGCATAATCATATTGTTAAATTACCCAAAAAAAGAGAGGTTCATTTTGAGCCTCTCTTTTTTTTGTTTACAAAAACAAAAAATGAATTTTCCCATTAAAATCAGTTTTCGTTTTTAAGATACCACTTAAACATCAGCACATTTGAGCTTCTTTCGCAATAAAGCGTATATCCGTAAAGCAAAATGGCATAAATTCCTACACTGTGATCAAGCAAGTAGTAGCGGATATTATCCATAAGCTTATCGATTCGCTTTTTCTTTTTGCAAGACAAAAAACATTTTGCTTTCATCTTTGAGAGCTTGGCAAACCGCTTTTTAAGACTGATGATATGAAGCAACACCTTTTCAAACTCAACGGCAAATTTTGCATCAGCTACTAAAGGCAGTGTTCTTATCACCTCCGGCATAAAATAGTACTCATACCACATTTGAGCTCGCTCGGCACAACTTGGTGGCGAAAACACATCTTTAAGAGCATTTTCGATAAAATCTATTTCTGTTTGCTCAGGGCGAGCCAGATAGCCAAGTCCTTCTTTTGCATGCTTGCTCAAAGCATGGTCGATTCGGGTAGTATATTCGTATAAAGCTACATTTTTTAAGATGTGCGAAAACGAATAAGCCAATTCTTCGGGCGGCAGATTTCTTAAATCAAACAAATCTTTCGCCGGAAGCTCAAAATAACTTGCAACATCATACTCTCCGGTAAGATGTGGCCGCTTTAAAAAAAGCTTCTTGGTAATATGTATCATAATTTAAAAAAAATTTAGTTATGAGCGCAAGTTAGCATACACTCATAACTAAGTCAACAATCAAAGTTATTATCTTACTTAAAAACCAACGACTTTTTTAGCCGCTTTCAAATAATTGGTATTTGGCATTTCGCTTAAACCCAAAGCTTTAACCGCAGTTTTCATATCTTCATAATTTTCACTTTCGCAACATGCGGTTTCAACTAAAGCGCCATTAAACCAAACATATGCATATTCACAAATTACACCGTTTACCGAAAACCCGTATCTTTTCTTTTCAACGGTTACCAAAGTTAAATCATTATGCGATTTTACCATTTCACAAAACTCATCAAAAGAATACGATTCTTTATCTAATGTCATCGCAACTTGCAAATTTGATAAAATTGCGGATAGTTCTTCTTTTTTAACCGGAAATTGAAATTTGCCTCGTGGTTGAAAAATTTCATATCCGTCGGGAGTTTGTCCGACTTTTGTTTTAATATCCAATAAACCGTCACGAACTTTAACATTTGCATCGTTGGTGTTTTTGGATAAAATATATGTTTCAGCCGGCATAACCCGAGCTTTATACAAGGTAGCTTTGCATTCCCACATATGTTCTTTTACACTTTCGATAATATCTTTGCCAAACACTCTAAACTCGGCACGAGGAGTTAGTTTGGCGGCATCATCTGCCGATACGGCAACATTTTTTGCATAAACATCTGTCATTTTTATTGTCCCTTAAAAATTACTTTTTCCATGTTGTGTACGGATTGTTTACCAGATTAGAATTAAAGTATCTGGGGTCTCCCGAAACTTCTTGACCTATCCATTGAGGCTTTTCAAACACTTGATCTTCACTTTGAAGCTCAACTTCAGCCACAATTAAACCTTCATTTACACCGAAAAACTCATCAATTTCCCAAACAAGTCCGTTGTAGGGCACTTTATAACGAGCCTTCTCAATGATGGGTTGTTCAGCCAAATGTTTTAACATTTCAACACAATCGTTATACGGAATCTCATATTCAAATTCCATACGAGTAACACCCACTGTCGGACCTTTAACGGTTAAATATGCTTTGTCATCAATAGTTCTGATACGAACTGTTCGTTCTTTTATGCTGTTAAGATAACCCTGACGATAGTGAGTACCTTTTGCCAATGTCCGCCAAGCATCACCCGTAACTAAAAACTTGCGTTCAATTTCCTTTGCCATTATTTTTTCCTTATAAGAGTTAAAACATATGTCATATTTTTATCTGCTAAACAATCGCTTGTCAAGTTTTGAAAAACTCAATCAGTCTAAAAAAATATATGCTTTCTGTCTCGTAGGTTCGACCCCTTAAGCCCGACCTGACATACCAACAAAAAAAGCCCACCCGAAAGGGTGAGCTTAAGATAAATTTAGAAAAGTCATTCAACTTCATGCGCTTCTAAAAATAAAGATTGTCCCAAAGCATTAAAGAAATTCTGATATGGTATAGGATTATCCAAAGCTTTTAATCCAACTTGCCCATTAGCTCTTACAACAATTTGTTTATCATTAATAGCTCTTATTGAAACAGTTAATTTAGAAGCATGAATGTGACTAAATGATGTTCCGCTTATTGTGCCTAATTTTTCATCAGCTCTTTCAATTATAAAACCTAAATCTTGCATTGTAGAAATTACGGCCCTTAGCACTAATGATTTATCATTTGTATCAAATGACCGTGATTGATAATTTCGCATTTGTACTTGAGATTGAGATGTCCCTAAAACATCATTATGAGTTGATGCACAACCATTTAAAGCAATGATGATTATTAAAGATGATAAAATTTTTTTCATTTTTACTCCTATATATTGTTAGCAGTTAAAAATACAGATTGGCTTAATTTATCAAAGAAATCTTTATAAATTTGTTCATCTTGTATTTTTTCTATTCTTGCTTGATTCATATTATTCCAAATAACGCGAGCAAATTCCACCCTTATGTTATAGCTCTGATTATCATGATTTTTTGTAGAAACGAGTGTTACATAAATTTTTTGTGAAACATCATAAACAGGTTGAGTACCAAATAAGACGGCTAAGAGAATTACACCTACTTTTTGTCCCGCAGAACCGGCCTCTCTATCTTTATTTGCTGTTATTAGTCCAAGTTTTGTTTCACTTTCATCTAAAGTAAAACCTAAATCTTGTAAAACTTGAGCGGACGCAATCAATAATGTTTCTTCGTCATTAGTTTCATATCTTCTTGTTTCTAATTGTCTTCTAGCTAAATATTGCTCATCTAATTTGTAATAGTGGTCATAAGAAACACATCCGGAAACAATAAAAGATATCATTGAAAATAAGATAAAAATCTTTTTCATATCACACTCCTTAGAAAGTAGATGTTCTGTAAGCAAAATCTCGAACTAAACCATTTTTATCGAATTTAACAATTATAGTCAGAGTTCTCTGGTTAGAAGATGCCTTAAAATCATGACTTCCTGCTGCAAATAAAAGTAACCATACGCCGCTTTGAGAGGATGAAGATTGAACATTGGTAGAAACTTTGTCATAAACCCAAGTTTCTCTATGTTCTGTATCTGTTGTAACCATATTAGGAGAGCCTAAAACTTCAACAACAGCAGAAGATGGCATACCTATCTTAATTTCGGTTTGAGCCTTTGCAACTGTCATTTTTTCTTCATTTAAGCTATAATCAGTTGTTGAGCAAGAAGATAAAAATGGTATTGTTACAATAGCTAAAGTTAATAGAATATTTTTTTTCATAAGTACCTCGCAATAACTAAGTTGTCGCTTTGATGAAAAGCGACTGGAAGTTGAGAACAATACCACTAGTTATTGTGCGATATATTGACTTTGAAAGTTTATTTTATCGCCTTCCAGTCATAAAACCGGTAGGCGAAAATATCGTCTTTTCGCATAGACGCTAGTGGATATTAGGTTCTCACACCTAAATCAGGCCATCAATCCTGACACTCACATAATATATAGTTTATGGAAAGAAATCAAGAATTTTTATTTTATTCATATGGTATTGTTGTTAATAATGCTTTTAACTTGTTGGCGTTGATATAATTACTTTTGAAATAAATAATTTTATTGGTGCGCTATGTTTGAAAAAAAAGTATTTTTTTCAAGGCCGGAATGGCTTCGCAATATTATTGCTTCGCCGACCTTGTTCGCTCGGGCATTCCGCCCGACCGGCGTATATATCCGCCTGCGAACTGCGGTTCAAACCGGCACCGTGCCGCTTCTCACCCGACCTGACATACCAACAAAAAAAGCCCACCCGAAAGGGTGAGCTTTTTTTATTGGTGCGCTATATTTGAAAAAAAGTATTTTTTCAAGGCCGGAATGGCTTCGCAATATTATTGCTTCGCCGACCTTGTTCGCTCGGGCATTCTGCCCGACCGGCGTATATATCCGCCTGCGAACTGCGGTTCAAACCGGCACCGTGCCGCTTCTCACCCGACCTAACATACCAACAAAAAAAGCCCACCCGAAAGGGTGAGCTTTTTTTATTGGTGCGCTAGGCCGGAATCGAACCGGCACGGGATTGCTCCCAACAGATTTTAAGTCTGCAGCGTCTACCTGTTCCGCCACAAGCGCATATCAATCTTAAACACCCTTATAAACATATTTTTTTTAAAATGCAACACTTATTTTGTGAAAAATTTAATATATTTATTATATCGTTTTATGAGCACTTATTTGGAGATGAAAATATGACCGTGTTTCAAGATAAAATTCGCATTGTTCCCGATTTTCCCAAAAAAGGAATTGAGTTTTACGATATAACAACCCTTATAAAAGATAAACAAGCTTTTGCCGAAGTTATAGATTTGTTGTATGAAAAATTTAAAAACTATAATTTAGATTATGTTGTTGCCATTGAATCCAGAGGATATCTGTTTGGCGCTCCTCTTGCCTACAAACTTGGATGCGGACTTGTTATCATCAGAAAACCAAACAAACTTCCCGCTAAAACAGAACGCATTGAGTATGGTTTAGAATACGGAAAAGATATTTTGGAAATTCATACCGATTCGATTGAGGCCGGCAAAAAAGTTTTAATTATTGATGATTTACTTGCCACCGGAGGTACAATCAAAGCAGCCTGCTCATTGGTTGAAAAACTTCAAGGACATATAAAAGCTCTGGCTTTTGTAGTTGAGCTTAAAAAATTAAACGGCAGAAAACACCTACCGCAAAATTTACCAATTGTTTCATTGTTGCAAGCAGATTGATTATTTTCTTAACCTTTTTGAAGCTGCACATATTTGCATAATGGTATAGCTCAAAATTTGTTGTGCCGGAAAATTTGTGGTTTTACAATCTTTTTCACACTGATACAACAAATCAAGCACATCTAAAACCGATTTTTTGTTCCAGATACTAATCTGCAACCTTAAATCATCTTTTCTGAAAAACATTACCGGTGGCCTTATCGCAGATATAATTTCATCTGCCCTTTTGTTTTTTTCATAAGTTGCGACATATCCCAACAAATTTAAAAAATGATTACTTATGCTTCTGGCAATGGTAACAATCTCAATGCCTTCATTGAAAAGTTCTTTATATGCATCTATGGCCTTTTCGGTATATCCGCAACCGACATAATAACACAAATCTTCCAGCGATGAACTTGATGTATCACTTATGGCGGTTTTTACATCATCAATTTCAATATTGCGTTTTGTACCCAAATATGTAATGAGCTTATCCATCTCACCCAAATTTGCTTTTTTATCATTTGAAAGACGAGCGCATAACAACCCAAAAGCCGCATCTGAAATGGTAATTTGGCTTTTAATTAAATATTCTCTCACAAATGAGCTTATATCTTTTTCTCTGTCATCATAACAACTTACAAGCGCAAAATCGGCTCGGTCTTTTCCCAAGTTTACCAAAGATGATTTTGTGTTTAATGTTGAAGAAGTTAAAATCAGCAACGCATCAGATTTTGTATCTGCAACAAGTTCTTTTATATGCTTGGTTAAGTTGTCGTTTACATCTTTTACAATAACAACCCTTCTTCCGCCCAACAATGATTGCGCATTATATTCGCCAAACAAAATACCGATATCTTTGCTTAGCGTTTCCATATTTAAACTGACAACTCTGAAAGCATCAGTCAAATCAGGGCACACCGTTTTTGCAAATTGCGTGCAATATTCGGCAATTTTTCCCTCGTTAGAGCCATAAATTACTACGCATTTTATCCTCAAATCAGGATTTTTAACATATTTTGCAACATCAGGGTCTTTAAAATTCATTTGGGTTTCCGCGCTTGGTTAAACTTGAATGAAAATATGCTCCCATACGAAGCGAAATGTCATTGGCCAAAATTTTTGCCGCATCTTTTTCAATTTTTTTCTGCGCATAAGTTGTGGAATACGGATTGGCCATAATGTCATAACCTAAATAAGCAATTGAATTTCCGGCTACCAATTCTTCATTATTGTCGGCATCATACAAACGATATTGCACCATATAACGCACTCTTTCTCTGGTTGCGGTAATGTCATCACGCATAGCTTGTTCGGTAACATCTTTTTTAATGTTAAACACCTCTAAACGATATTTAGGAGTGGCCGGAACACCCTTAGGAGTCAAATTATCCAATAAATCGTTACGAATAAGTTGTCCCAATCTGTCGGCAATCGGCTCTATTTTAATTTGTGCAATTTCATCTGAAATTGAAGTATCAAATTCACCCTTATAATACCATTTTTCATCGGACTTGCGTTCAACATATAACGGTTCAAAGCCACAGCCTGCCATCGTTAATAACAGCATGCAAAAAACACTTATTTTTTTAATTTTATGCAACAATGTTCACAATCCTATTTTTAACAACTATGATTTTTTTAATTTCTTTGCCCTGAATTTGACGAGCAACATTTTCCAATGCCAAAGCTTTGGCTTTTACATCATCGTCAGAGCTGTCTTTTTGTACTTCAATTGTACCGCGCATTTTACCGCAAAGCTGAACAGCAACAGTAACCATGTCGTCTTGAGCAAGTGCTTTGTCACCAACCGGCCAAGTTTCTTTAACAATCAATGTGTCATGACCTAATCTTGCCCACATTTCTTCTGCAATGTGAGGAACAAACGGGCTTAAAAGTTTTAACAATGTTTCGTATAAAACTGTCGGAATTTTATCCATTGATGACATATAGTTTACATATGTCATCAATGAAGAAACCGCAGTGTTAAATTTCATCTGGTCAATGCGTTCGGTAACTTCAAGTATGCATTTGTGCATCGCTCTTAAATCTTTTGTATCAGCCTCAATGTTATAAACTTTTTTGAACAGATTGAAAATTTTTCCGATAAAACGATATACACCCATCAAACTGTCTTCAGACCACATGGCAACCTGATCAAACGGACCTATAAACATCTCATACAAACGAAATGTATCAGCGCCGTAATTGTTAACAATGTCGTCAGGGTTTATAACATTACCGCGAGATTTTGACATTTTTTCACCGTTTTCAGCCAAAATCATACCATGTGATGTGCGTTTATTGTACGGCTCTTTTGTCGGCACATATCCGCAATCGTACAAAAACTTATGCCAGAAACGAGAATATAACAAGTGCAATGTGGTGTGTTCCATACCGCCATTGTACCAATCGACATTCATCCAATAATCCAAAGCTTCTTTGGAGGCAAACTCTTTGTCGTTGTGAGGGTCGCAATAGCGCAAGAAATACCAAGAAGAACCGGCCCAGTTGGGCATAACATCAGTTTCTCTTTTAGCTTTCTTACCACATTTTGGGCAAGTGGTATTTACCCAATCTAAAGCTTTTGACAACGGCGATTCGCCTTCATCATTGGGCAAATAATCGGTCACTTCGGGCAATGTTAACGGCAAATCTTCTTCTTTTAGAGGTTGCCAACCGCAATGCTCGCAATATACCATCGGAATGGGCTCACCCCAATAGCGCTGACGAGAAAATACCCAATCTCGCAATTTGAAGTTGATTTTGGCTTGTCCGAACCCGTTTTTGAGAGCATATTCAATTGCAGCTTTCATACCGTCTTCTTTATTTAATCCGTCCAAGAAACCCGAATTTATGTGTAAACCGTCTTCTTCAAAAGCTTTTTGGGATATATCTCCGCCTTGTAAAACCTGAATAATCGGCAAATTAAAAGCTTTGGCAAAATCATAATCTCGTTGGTCGTGGGCAGGAACAGCCATAATTGCACCTGTTCCGTATCCGGTTAAAACATAATCGGAAATAAACACCGGAATCATTTTTCCATTAAACGGATTTTTAGCTTTTATACCTTTTAATTCAACACCGGTTTTAGAATCATCGGCCGTGCGCTGAAGTTCCGATTTTTTGGCGGTGTCTTCAACATATTTCTTAATTTCTTCGGGATTTTCAAATTTATCCATATATTTTTGCACAAACTCGTGCTCCGGAGCCATAACCATATATGTCACACCAAAAGCCGTATCCGGACGAGTGGTAAACACTTTGAGTTTGTCGTCGCCAAACTCAAAATCAAGCTCAGCACCTTCGGAGCGACCAATCCAATTTGTTTGTTGCGATTTTACTCTGTCAATAAAGTCAAGACCTTCTAAATCATCAATCAGTCTATCGGCATATTTGGTAATGGCAATTATCCATTGTTCTTTATCTTTTCTGACAACCTCGGCTCCGCATCTTTCACAACAACCGTTAACCACTTCTTCATTAGCCAAACCAACTTTGCAGGCCGGACACCAGTTAATGGCCATTTTATCCTTATAAGCCAAGCCTTTTTTATAAAGCTGAATGAACATCCATTGTGTCCATTTGTAATATTCGGGAGACGATGTATCAATACATCTGTCCCAGTCAAAACCAAGACCTATTGATTTTAACTGACGAGTAAAGTTTTCAATGTTGGCTTTGGTGGAAACAGCCGGATGAACACCGGTTTTAATGGCATAGTTTTCAGCCGGCAAACCAAAAGCATCAAAGCCCATCGGATATAACACATTATATCCTTGCATGCGTTTTTTTCGGGCAATGGTATCAAGGGCAACATACGAACGAGGGTGTCCCACATGCAATCCGGCGCCGGAAGGGAAAGGAAACTCAACCAAAGCATAAAACTTTTCTTTGGTTTTATCTTCAGTTACCTTGTAAGCTTTTTCATCTTCCCAAATTTTTTGCCATTTATTTTCAATGGTCTTAAAGTTATATCTGTCTTCTGTTTTCCACTGTTCTTGCCACTGTTCAAAAGTTTGTTTACCGTTATAGCGCGGATTACCGTTCATTTTTATATCTCCATATTTAAATTTATTTGCTATAAATTACCACAAAAGTTAAAAAATACAAGTTCAATCTACATTGTTTTGCACCACATAGATGCACAAATTTTGCTTGCAAAACAAAATCTATATGCTTAAAATCTTAAAAAAGAAAGGAAAGCTGATGTCACAACGATTGCAATGTGTTGAAATTTTGGAAACTGTTTTGAATAAAAAAGTTTTTTATTCTGCTTTAAAAGACAAAATAAGCCCTGAAAACTTGGCTTTTTGCAACAAGTTAATTTTGTTAACTTTGCGCAATTTGTGTGCGGTTGAAAAAATTATCAAACAGTTTGTTACAAAAAAAATACCTCAGAAAAATATGTTTATAAAATATGTTTTGTTGGCCTCGGTTACCGAAATTTTGTTTCTTAAAACACCTGATTATGCGGTGATTAACGAATATGTTAATATTGCCAAACAAAAAACCGATAAATTTGCCGCCAATATGGTAAATGCCGTATTGCGCAAAATTTGTGCCGATAAACAAAGTTTTGACATTAATCCCTCTTTACCGCCGGATTTTTATAAAATCCTAAAAAATGATTATAGTATTGCCGCAATTAAAAAAATTGCAAAAACTCTGACAATTGAAGCTCCGCTTGATTTAAGCATAAAAGAAAATCATCAGTTTTGGGCGCAAGAGCTTAACGGCACATTGTTTGCCAATGGTACAATAAGGTTGTTTGATGCAAAATCCAAAATAAATTTGTTAAAAGGTTTTAATCAAGGCACATGGTGGGTGCAAGATTTGGCATCTTCGTTACCCATCTTGCTTTTAGGTGATGTTAAAGACAAAAAAGTGCTTGATTTATGTGCCGCTCCGGGCGGAAAAACGGCACAACTTTTAGCCAACGGCGCCAAAGTTACCGCCGTTGATATTGATTTTATGCGTATGGAACGGTTAAAGCAAAATATTAACCGATTGGGTTTGTCCGAAAATCTCAAAACTACGGTTTGCGACGGCAATGAATTTTTGCAAAACAACAAAAATGAGTTTGATATCATTGTGTTAGATGCACCATGTTCGGCCACCGGCACTTTTAGAAAGCACCCCGAAGTTATGCATTTAAAAAATTTAGAAGATGTAAAAAAACAAGTCAAAATACAAACTCAGATGTTAAAAGATGCCGTTGATGCCGTTAAAATCGGCGGATTGATATTATATTGCACTTGTTCAATCAGCAAAAGCGAGGGCGAAAAAATTATACAATCTGCTCTTGAAAATGTTAATCTTGAACTTGTCAAAGCCAAAATTGATGACTTAAATCTGCTTGACGGAAAAAAATTGCCTAAAGACATAATTGATAACGGTGTTTTAAGAACTTTACCTTATTATGAAGAAAATCTTGGCGGAATGGACGCCTTTTTTGCGGCCGTTTTGAAAAAAATAAATTAGCGGAGAAAATTATGGCACTTAATTTGTTATATCTTATCGGTTTGCTGGCAGTAGGATTTTTGTTTTCAACACCCTTGTTTGTTTATGCAAATAAGCCCGCAGGTTATGAATACGATATCAAAAAAGATGTATGGATTTATATGTGGGGGCTTACATTTGCCGGAGTTTGTTTGTTAAGCCATTTTATGCCCGATTTTAACGATACGATAATTTCCTTAAAAGCAAAAAGCATCATAATTCCGTTTGCTTTATCGGCACTTATTTATGTGGTTTTTTTGCTCGAAACAGATTGGCTTTTATATCTTAGCATTGGAGTTTCATCGGCCGTTATGTCATATATTATTCCCGAAGATGCTGTTTTATTTAACAATCTGCCGATATATGCCGAAAAGATAATTGTTTTTCTTTTTATATTTTGGGTTACATTTTTTGCTAAAATATTAAACGGAATGTCAGCCGTATTTGCCATTTTTGTTTTAACGATTTTAGGCGGTGTATGTCTGATATCTTTCATCGGCGGGTTACCGCTCGGTTTCGGACTAATATGCGGTTACATTGCAGGCCTGTGGCTTGGCTTTTTAAGATACAATTGGTATCCGAGTGAAATTTACCTAAATGACGGAGCTTGCACAAGTGCCGGTTTTTTAATTGCATGTTTGTTTTTATATTGTTCATTTGAATATGCAACCGGCTCAATGCTGATACTTTTAGCCTATTTGTTTACCGAAATTTTGTGGGTGACAATAAGAGAATATATTTTGCGCATAAAAGAGCCGGATTTTTATATCAACACATCATATTATGTGAATTATACCAAAGACATAAGTATCCACGCAATTTTAATGGCATTGGTTAAAATCGGAATGATAAATGTTATTTTCGCCGGATTTCAAGTATATGCGCCCAATATGTTCTCACTGCCTTTGTTTGCCCTAATTGCTGATTTATGGTTGATAAATATGCTTTTCCACGCATCGGAAGAAAAGCTCAGTTTCAAACAGACCAATCAGGCGGTTATAAATGAGGTGAAAAACAACTTAAAGACCATTAAAGACACCATAAAAAGCGGGAAAAAATAAATATGTTCTTACAAAGTGTACGCAAGTTTTTCGGTCATTCGAAACCCCTAAACGAAAAACCAGATTTGAAAAAAATCAGGCTTACGGTTGTAGCCTTTGAGGACGATTGTTTAAACAATTCGGGGCAAATTTTGGCTCAACATCTTTGTCAAAAAAACATACTTGCGGTAACTTATTATGATGAGTTGTTAAATAAAAACTTTTTGGATTTTGAGAGCCGAACATTTTTTGACTTAATTGATACCGGAAATCAGATTTTAAAAAAAACAAATTCCGATGTTTTGATTTGGGGTTATCGCATAGATAATAAAATCAGATTAAATTTTCAAACTTCAGACCAATATAAAAAACCTCAGACTCCGTTTTTTTCACTTTTAAACAGTTTATATCTGCCGCTTGAAATTTTCCAACAGCAAACCTTTAGCGATTCGATATCCGAATTAATTTTTGCCGGCATACTTACAGCTTATAACAAACAAGAATATTTGCCGATTTTACAACAAACGGTTACAAAAATTAATAACGGTGCTCCTCCTAAAAATCTGAGTGTTGATTATATGCCGTACATTTTAAATTTGCTGGCTTTGGCATATCTTAATTCGGTACGCAACAAACCGGAAAAAAACGATGTAAAAATTATTGCATCATTGTTGAGAAACGCTCTCAATTTTCTTAAAAATGATAAAAAATCAGTTGATGAGGGCTTAATTTATACCAATCTCGGACAACTTTTTCATTTGGCATCAGATTTTGCAATTGATGACAAATACGCAAGTTGTAAAATGGCCATAGATTTTTATCTTTTATCGCAAAAATATTTCAACCGATACAGCTATCCGTATGATTTTGCTTTTACTTCTTATCGTTTATCCGAATTATATTTTGATTATTGGAAATATACTTCCGACATTCAGGCTTTAAGAGATGCGGTTTTTCAATTAAGAGAAGCTTTAAAAATTTTCAGCAATACGGTTTTCCCGAAAATTTGGGCCGACATTCAAAACAAGTTGGGCTTATACCTGTCAATGATGGCGGTTTTCAGCAAAAATGACGAAATCGGTATGATGGCCATAGACAACTATAAAAATTATCAAAGTGTTTACACCAAAGAAATATATCCCGTAAACTGGGCAAAAGCTGAGGAAAATATTGCAAACATATATTTTGAATGCGGAAAAATTTTTAATAATGAAGATTATTTCGAAGATGCTTTAACGCACTATGTACAAGCTTTGGATTTGTATAACGAGCATAATTTACAAGAACAAATAAGGCAAACAAATTTAAGTGTGCTCAAAACTCAAGAATATTTAATACGCTTTAGTCAATATTAATATTTTTTATACCTTTTTGTGTATAATGGTATCAATACTTGACCTTTCGGTTATAGTATTATAACCTTTTGATACATCAATAAGTTGATGTTATGTTTTATTTTTTGCAAAAAATGAAAAGAGAGAAGACTTATGAAAAAAATTTTATTGTTGGCAGGTGTTGCCTCTTTGGTTGCCACTCAAGTTAGTGCTACCGAATATAATCCGTATGTAGCTGCTCGTTTGGCTCGTGTAGAAGTTAAAAACGATATGACTACCATAGATTTTCAAGAAAAATTAAATGATGACCAATTCGGTTACAGATTTGCAGGCGGTGTAATGGTTCCTTTCTGCGGCGGTATGGCTGAATCTGTCAGAGCAGAAGTAGAATACGGTTTGTTGAACAAAACTCATAACAACATTTATTCAAATGTCATCCAAAGCAAATTGCAAACAGTGTTTGCCAATGTTTACTATGATTTGGATACAGGCACATCGTTTAATCCTTATATCGGTGTAGGTTTAGGTTATGCTCGCATTGATGAAAATAATTCGGGCAGAGAAGCAAAAGAAGAAAATTTTGCTTATAATGTAGGTGTAGGCGTAAGCTATAACTTGTCATACAAAACAGACCTCGAACTCGGTTATCGTTTTACCGATTATGGCAAAATTAAGCAAAATGGTGCTGATTATGCTAAGAGAAGTTACGATTCTCAAGAAATTCTCGTAGGTTTCAGACATATGTTCTAAAATACATTTTTCAAAATCCTCCGATTTATATAATCGGAGGATTTTTTTATAACTCTTAACCGCCAAAATAAACAATGATTATAATTTTTTATGTCCCTTAAAAAATTTAAATACTTTTTCGACCTGACACGCAGTGCGGCTCATAGAATGACTTTTATTTAAAATCGGAAAATATTTGTTTTTTATTCTCAAACTTTGCAACATACCTCCTAACTGTCACTCCGGCACTTGATGCTGAAGTCCGCCTCCTAACTGTCACTCCGGCACTTGATGCCGGAGTCCAGGTGGTAATATAGCTTTAGTTATTCCCTTAGATACCGGTGTCTATTCCAAGCTAAAGCTTGGGCACCGGTATGAAAGTAAAGGAGGCAACACCTCTACCTCATTTTTGATTTAAATTCACAATTAGACTCTTTTTACTTGCAAAAAAAAAAAACGGTTTATGATGCGTATTGAGGGGTAATTTTTACACCTTTCAAGTACATTTAAACTTAATTTTTGTAAAGGATTAAAATTATGAGAAAATATTTTCTAATATCCGCTGTTGCCCTCTTGGCTGCAACATCTGCAAATGCAACCACCGATTACGCTGAAGTAACAGCTCGTGCTACCATTGAAGTGGCAACTACTATGGACTGTACAGATGTAGACTTTGGTACAATCGTTGT
The DNA here is from genome assembly GCA_015062345.1 of Alphaproteobacteria bacterium. Lineage (GTDB taxonomy): Bacteria > Pseudomonadota > Alphaproteobacteria > RF32 > CAG-239 > JAFTYO01. The sequence continues at coordinate 44,035 of SUUV01000001.1, forward strand.
TAAGCAAAACAATGCCGCATCTACAGTAACTATGGATGCTGATATGGGAAAAGTATATGGAGATGGTGATATTTTATCTATAGATTCCGATGAAACATTCTTCTCTTGTAACAATGGCGATGGTATGCCTATCACCGGAATATATTTATCTTTTCCTTCATCGATAGTCCTTAGTAATGGTAATGGCGGAGAAATGACTGTTGGTTTTTCAACAAACGGAGCAGAAAGTATCGATGCTGTGCTACATATCCCTGCTAAAGTTCAGTCAGGTGATTATACAGAAACATTTACCGTAACTTACACATACTAATTTTAAAAAAACATCAACCCCCTCAATTGCCACATTGAGGGGGTTAAGTTTACTCTGAATCAAGCGCCAAAAAAGAGGTTTCACACAGAATGCTCTTTTCGGCACAGCTTAGGTTGATACCAAGTTCCACCAGATAACATTTATAGGTCTTGCCGTTAATGGTCATATCCGGTTGCCGTATTTCTCGGTTATATGCAAGCACCGATTCAATCCCCGGACCCGGAAACATATGATTTGCATCATCAATTGATGTAAATGCTCGTTCTTCAATGTAATACAAATCAAACTCAAAGTCATCATAAAGCACCGGACATCGCATTTTATATTTGCGATAGATAATATCTCCTTCTGCTTTCTCATCTAAAACTTCAACAACTTCTTTGTCTCTGACGCAAATACATCTAATCCAAGAATCAACATCAATAAAGGCAAGCTCGGTTATTACTTCAGGTTCACAGGCTTCAAAATATGAACATTCTGCCGTGTATGTAACCCCCTCAATAATCAACCAACCGTTGATAGAATTTTCGGTTGCTTCATAGCCCGCTTTTACCGGTTTCCCGAAAACTATAGTTCCATATGCTTCTTCTGAGGAACTTTCTTGCGGAGTTATCTTTTCACAAGCAAAAAGCACCGCACACATAACAGATAATAATACAAACTTTTTCATAGCACAAAAATTTTTAACTGCCTTCACCTTACATTTTTTGTATAAATTTGTCAAGTGATTATTTGGGAAAATCTATTTTCGGACTTCAAAAACTTCGAAACTGTTTCTAAGAAATTCTATCAATTTTTTATCTGATATTATCGATTCGCACATTTCATCGGTGGTATCTTTATCCGATTCTATCGGCCTGTATTTTTGCAGATAATATTCTCTTACACCAAATTCTTTTAATGTTTTTCCGATTTGAAAAATATCTTCAATGCTTAAAATTTTTGGGTCACAAGTTGTACGACATTCAAAATTTATACCGCTATCAATCAGGATTTGCAAACTATCAATCACCTTTTCAACTTTATCAAAGCACCCCGTTGCGGTTTTATATTTTTGCGGTTCAAAAGGAGCTTTTATATCAAGCCCTGCCCAATCAATTTTATTGATAATTTTCTTTAGCATAATCGGATTAAAACCGCCGGTATGAAGCCCGACCTCAAAACCCAAATTTTTAACTTCATCAATAGCTTGCTCAAGTCCTTCTTGTACCAAAGGTTCTCCGCCCGAAAAAACCACCGCATCAAGCATTTTTTTGCGTTTTTGCAAAAAGCATTTTAAAGTTTCAAATGTCCACTCGGTTTCAGGTTTTGCCCCAATTTTTTGCAAACTCAAATTGTAGCAAAACGGACAGCGCCACGGACAGCCTTGCATAAAAACCGTTACTGCTATCTTATTTGGAAAATCGACGATGCTGAACGGTTCAACATCGCCGATTATGATAGGATTAAAACCATCCATAAAAAACTACTCTGCAGCCATTGCCAAGTTGTTGTTCATACCGCAAATTGCTTTTTCTTCCTTAAAGCAAACTCTTGTGTAATATTCCGATTTTTTACCTTTGTTAAATTCGGAAACCGGACGATGATAGCCCATAACACGGGTCCAAATTTCGCAAGGTTGTCTTTCACAATCGTCTAATTTGATGTCGTTTATATCAATTACATTAGTCATTTTTGTTTTCTCCTAAATAAAATTTTGTTATGGGTTATTTTAAGCTACATTGGTCTCTTTGGCTTTTAAGGCCTTAATTTTTTCTGCTTTCTTTTCTTCATCACAAAGTGGGCAGAATTTGTGTTCTCCTGACAAATAGCCGTGTTTCGGGCATACTGAAAATGTCGGAGTAATCGTAATATACGGTAAGCGATAATTGGTCAAAACTCGTTTTACCAAATCACGGCAAACCTTGGCTGATGATATGCGTTGTCCCATATACAAGTGTAACACTGTTCCGCCTGTATATTTTGTTTGCAATTCAGACTGCAAATCAAGAGCTTCAAACGGGTCATCGGTATATCCGACCGGAAGTTGAGATGAGTTTGTATAATAGGGATCTTCTTTTGTTCCGGCCTGAATAATATCTTTATATCTTTTCTTATCTTCACGAGCAAAACGATATGTGGCACTTTCAGCCGGTGTTGCTTCCAAGTTGTACATATGTCCTGTTTCTTCTTGGATTTTTACCATCTTTTCTCTGATATAATCTAAAAACTTAATGGCAAATGCTTGTCCCCACTCATCGGCAATGCTGTGTTCATCATCGGTATAGTTTCTTATCATTTCATTGATACCGTTAACACCAATGGTAGAAAAGTGATTACGAAGTGTACCTAAATAGCGTTTTGTAAACGGGAATAAACCGTTTTGAATAAGTCTTTCTATAACTTTGCGCTTAATTTCAAGTGATGTTCTGGCAATGTTCATCAATTCGTCAACACGACCAAACAATCCGGCCTCATCACCTTTATAAACATATCCCAAACGAGCACAGTTAAAGGTAACAACACCAATCGAACCGGTTTGCTCGGCCGAACCGAACAAGCCGTTTCCTTTGGCTAACAATTCACGCAAGTCAAGTTGTAAACGACAACACATCGAACGAATTTGCCCCGGTTTTAACACAGAGTTCAAAAAGTTTTGAAAATATGGTAAACCGTATTTTGCGGTCATTTCAAACAACAACAATGTGTTTTCGTCTTCCCAAGGAAAATCCCAAGTCATATTGTATGTCGGAATCGGGAATGTAAACGGACGACCTTTAATGTCACCTTTCATCATAACTGTTATGTAGGCCTTATTTATCATAGCCATTTCTTCTTTTAAGTCACCGTATGTGAAATCTTGCTCAACTCCACCGATAATCGGGTGTTTATCTCTTAAATCTTCCGGACATACCCAGTCAAAAGTAAAGTTTGTAAACGGTGTTTGAGAGCCCCAACGAGAAGGAACATTCAAATTATAAATCAGCTCTTGCATAGATTGTTCAACTTGCTCATATGTAAGTCCGTCTTTACGAATGTATGGCGCTAAATATGTATCAACAGACGAAAAAGCTTGAGCTCCTGCCCATTCATTTTGCAATGTGCCCATAAAGTTTACCATCTGACCGACCGCAGCCGACAAATGTTTAGCCGGACCGGCCTCAGTTTTTCCGGGAACACCGTTAAAACCCTCGTGCAACAAGTTTTTTAAAGACCAACCGGCACAATATGCAGCGAGCATATCCAAATCGTGAATGTGAATATCGCCGTTGCGGTGAGCCTCACCCACTTCCGAGGGATATACATGGCTGAGCCAATAATTGGCGGTTACTTTACCGGAAACATTTAAGATTAATCCACCGTTGGAATAACCCTGATTCGCATTGGCATTTACACGCCAGTCAAGTCTTTCCAAATATTCATTGATGGAGCTTTCAACATCAACCATAATCTTTTTATCAGAACGCATACGAGTGCGTTGTTCACGGTATAAAATGTAAGATTTCGCAGTCTGAAAATAGTTGTCTGAAATTAACACCTGTTCAACAATGTCCTGAATTTGCTCAATGCTCGGCAACGATTCGCTAAATTTGTGTTCCATAACTTTTAAGACTTTAGCGGTTAACAACCAAGCTTCCTGTTCCCCAAACTCGCCTGTTGATGTTCCGGCTTTTAAGATAGCCTGATAAATTTTATTAGAATCAAAAGGAGCTAAAGTTCCGTCTCTTTTGGTAACTTGGTCAATGCTGATATTATCATTTTCTACCTTGGGCATTTCATATTTAATTTCTGACATTTCGTTTCCCTATACTGTTTGTTTATACCGTTTTTTATAATCTGTTTCTGTTTGAGTCTGTATACTACATATTGTGTTAATTTAAAGTAAAGAAACAATATATAGTATACACAAAAAATTTTCAGCTAATGATATTATGATTATTGTTTGCGAATTTCATATTGCAAAAATATAAAATTATGCTCAAGCAATATTTAGTTAAAAAAAACAAAAAATCGGCTATGTCATTATAAATGCGCACATATTTTTTTTCTAAGTCGTGGATAAATTTATTAACAAAACAAAATCTACGCAAATTCAATATGTTAGTGCTAATCTATTGATATTGAAAAACAAAAAAAGTTATCCCCACAACCTTAGGTTAGTTATCAGGATATAATCATACTTTTTAGGTGTATTTTTATGCTTTAACGAGTCGCATTTATACAAATTGCAAGAATCAATAAATTTATTAAGATACTTAGATTTCCATTTAATGCTCTTTGGAGGTTGTATAATTTCTTACCCTATCTGTCATTGTGGTAACATCTTCATTTGCATCTCTGTCATAAAACACATCTATCGCCTTTGAAATTTTAGTTTCAGGCAATTTATACGCATCGGGATAGATTCCTTTTAACGCACGATATTTATATCCGAATTTCCTTTGCAGATTATGGTAAGTTACATATTAAAACGATTATCCCAATCATTTAAATTTTTTATTTTCTTAAAATCAATCTGTTTTTCTTCGTCAGACATATCTTCAATTTCGTATTTAACGGTATCAATAAGTTGCCGTATAACATTTTTGGCATTATCAACTGCTAAAGCAGAAGCCGTAACCTTACGAATTGAGCCATAAAAATACTGTCCGAAATCACTATTTGTATTTATTGCATATTGAATATCAATCGATGAATATATAAAAGTTTTTAAGGCTTTTTTTGTTTCTTCTGATTTGTTGTAATAAAACTCATCTATAATTTCATATCCGACATTTAACAAACAGTTTATAGTCCCGTCACTTACTTGTATAATTTCTTCATCGTTTATACTATCGTTAGTATTATAAAATTCTAAGCATTGGCGATATTCTTTATCAAAATTTTCTATTTGTTCAAATTTTGTTTGAGCGTTGGCATTCATAGATACAAAAATTAAAAAAAATAAAATATATCGCATTGGCTTTTCCTTTCAATTATTCGCCAGTATAATAATTTTTATATTTTTGTAAATATTCATTTTTTTTATTTAAATATAATTTATCAAATTCATTACTATCACTATAGTAGTTTTTTCTTCTATTATACCAACCATTGATATGGTTTATATTTTGATGATTTCGGTCAACTTATACGCATCGGGATAGATTCCTTTTAACGCACGATATTTATATCCGAATTTCCTTTCTAAATTATGGTCATTTTCATCAATAAATGTTCCCATATATGTCTCATATTGCCACAATTAAAATGTCTTATTTTGTCTTACGATGTACGAAAATGTCCGAAAAATTTAACGAATTTACAATCTTAAATGTTTTTTAATGACCATAAAAAGCACCTTATCACTCGTTAAATATTCAAAAATATCTAAAGATGATATTAAAAAATATAGAAAAAACATACCACAATATCAGTAACAACAGAATAATAAGAGGTGTGTACATTAGTATACAAAACAACGATGATAATTTTGTGATATATTCCACAATTTTTAATGCTTTTTTGTTTTCACAAAAAGCATTAAATTTTTCTGACAGTTTATTTATTCCATCTGTTATTTTCATAATCTAAACCCTCAAGCCACACTCTACAATTTTTATCCGGATTATTCAAGCCATAATTAAGCCCTTCAAAATTGTTTTTCATATCTTTATAACTATCAGATAGACTTACTGCCCAAGGGGTATTTCCTTTTATTGATTTTATGACCACACCATATTCATCAAAACAAATATAATGCAAAACATCACTAGATTAAACAAAAAAATCCATTTAATAAAAGTCCATTGAGGATTACTTTTTAATCCTAATTTACCATAATTTTTTGAAATATCTTTGTACCAATTCATCACAATCACCTTCTGGATATTTAATCCCTAAGAATTCTCCCGTTAAGTTTGCATCCATATCTTCATAAGATGCTAACGGTGTATTTGCTCCTGATTTTACATCATGATATTCTTTAAGTCCAGATAAATTTTCAGCCCATAATGAACTCATTAAACCTCTTTGAGCATTAACGCAATTTATATATGCATGTTTATATTTATCTGATAATCCTTTTGTATAACGATAATCAATAAAATCTTTTGCAATTGGGAAAGGTGCTAATAATGGAGTCAGACTTCCTTTTCTTGCTAGTTTTTTTAATCTTCTTGTGTCATATTACCCTCTTGCTTAATTGCTTTTTGTAAATTAGGATACATTTCATTATTCCCAACTTGTGCAAAACCCGATGGCGCTTTGATTGTGACGGAAGAATAACTTTCCTGCGGTTTTGGTTTCGGAGCCTCCCCAAAATATTTAGCTTTCCACTCTTGGTCTTTGGAGGTTGTATAATTTCTTACCCTTAAAGTCATGGTAAATTTTTATTTTCTCGCAACCGTTTTATATTTATAGTTCTATTCCTATTGACTTTTAGCAAAATTATATTATACAATCCAGCTGAGATTATTGAAGTGCAGAAAGGCCAGCTGCCACCATATATTATATATATGTATTAATGATGACGGATAGATCGCCGCCCGTCCAATAATCTCGTTGTTTATATTTTGTTTCTATACATACTTTTGATAACAGTTTGTCCGTTTACCGGATTTTGTGATATATAACCATAATCTGCTGTATATGTTCTTGGATAAACTACTTGCTGTATGTGTGGATGTTTGCTTTCTGTAACCATATTAGGCCCCTCGTGGAATAATCTTTTTGCCATTTCAACCAGTTGTTCCGGTGTATAACCTTCATTCAAGCGTTTATGGTACAACTTTTTAACTACATTAGCAGGTATATATGCATTTTTATTTAACAATGGTAAATTTCCATTTTCACGCAAGCAATTAACATTTCTCATTGTACCGGGGTGAACTTTACCAAAATTTACATCTTGAAAATTATTTCCTTGTCTTAATTGATTTTTTAATTCATTTCTGCCTCTATATCTTGTATATTCGGTTATTGCTTTATCAATGCCTTTAACTCCTTTATATAAGCCATATCCGCTTGTTAAAGCCTCTGCTCCATACTGAGCAATCGCTCCTCCGATTTGTGCCGGAATAGTTGTCCCATCATTATATTGTTTCATATTCAAGTAATCAGTTTCATTTACTCCGATACCTGTCTTTTCTTTTAACCAATCATATACTCCTAATGTACCTCCCGATAATGCCTTATCAACACCATAAACCATATCGGCCACATTCTCTGACATATAATCGCCAAAGCCTTTTTTTGTTTTATGAATTTTTGGACTTTCCCCAAAATATTTAGCTTTCCACTCTTGGTCTTTGGAGGATGTATAATTTCTTACCCTATCTGTCATTGTGGTAACATCCTCATCGGCATCTCCGTCATAAAATACATCTATCGCCTTTGAAACTTCCGTTTCGGGCAATTTATACGCATCAGGATAGATTCCTTTTAACGCACGATATTTATATCCGAATTTCCTTTGTAAATTATGGTCATTTTCATCAATAAATGTTCCCATATATGTCTCATATGGCATTTTTCTTTCCTTTCATAAAATTAAAGTTAATGTAATAATATTCATATATCACAATAAATCACAATTTGCCACAATTAAAATGTCCGATTTTGTACGAAAATGTCCGAAAATGTCTTACGATGTCCGATTTTACATAAAATTTTGCTTGCATTACGATAAATAAAAGTGTATAAGCGAAACTGTTTAAAGTTGGTGGTTCGGGCTAAAAGGCATGCCTGACCGCTTTTAGTTTAATCCATTTTATAAAGGAAGGATTTTAAAATGCCAAAATTAAAAACAAAAAGTGCCGCCAAAAAGCGCTTTAGCGTTACCGGAACAGGCAAATTAAAAAGAAACTACGCATTTAAGAGACACTGCCTCTTTTGCAAATCACCAAAAATGAAAAGACAAGCTCGTGGTTCACTCTTATTGAGCGAGTCCGATGTTCAGATTGTTAAAAAGTTTTTACCGTATTTGTAAGGAGGAATAAGATATGTCACGCGTTAAAAGAGGTATGACCGCACATGCTCGCCATAAAAAAATTCTTGATATGGCTAAAGGTTACAGAGGTCGTAATAAAAATGTATTCAGAGTTGCTGTTGAAAAAGTTGAAAAAGGTTTGCAATATGCATACCGTGATCGTAGAGCAAAGAAAAGAAGTTTCAGAGCTTTATGGATTCAACGCATCAATGCTGCTACTCGTCTTCATGATATGACTTATTCTCGATTTATCAGCGGGCTTAACAAAGCCGGTATTGAACTTGATCGTAAAGTTCTCGCTGATATCGCTTTGAAGGAGCCCCAAGCTTTTGCTAAACTGGTAGATTCTGCCAAAGCGGCTCTTAACAAATAAGTAAAACAAAAAAATTAAAATAAAAAGAGTCCTCTTGGCAATCCAAGATGACTCTTTTTATGTGTAAAGGTTTTAAAAATGGAAGATTTAGAAAGTTTAAAAACACAAATATTAAACAGCATTAAAACGGCTGACGATATAAAAACCTTAGAAGATATACGCATATCTTCAATGGGTAAAAAAGGCACAATCACCGAACAAATGAAAAGTTTGGGAGCATTGCCTTTGGAACAAAAAATTGAAACAGGAAAAAAACTCAATGTTATCAAAAATCAAATTGAACAAGCTTTGGCCGAGCAAAAACAAATTTTGGAAACAAAAGAGTTAAACGAAAAGCTCAAAAAAGAAACTCTTGATATTACCTTGCCCGTTCGCCCCGAAGTTCAGGGACGCATTCACCCTGTTTCCAAAATTTATGAGGAGGTTGTTGCCATTTTCGGTCAAATGGGTTTTGAAGTTGCAGAAGGTCCGGACATTGAAGACCAGTTTCACAACTTTAATGCCTTAAATATGCCGGCAAACCACCCTGCTCGTCAGATGCAAGACACTTTCTATCTTCCAAACACCAATGACGGAAGTTTTGATATGGATAATTCGTATGTTATTCGCACACACACTTCCGGCATTCAGATTAGAACTATGGAAAGCAAAAAACCGCCGATTCGCATTATTGCACCCGGCAGAACATATCGTTCCGATTATGATGCGACACACACCCCGATGTTCCATCAGGTTGAAGGCTTGATAATTGATAAAAACATCACCATGGCGCATTTAAAAGGATGTTTGTATGATTTTGTAAAAGCTTTTTTTGAACTTGATGAAATTCCGGTGCGTTATCGTCCGTCATATTTTCCGTTTACCGAACCGTCGGCCGAAATGGATATCGGTTGTTTAAAAACCAAAACAGAGCTCAAAATCGGTGCCGGAAATGATTGGCTTGAAATTTTGGGTTGCGGAATGGTACACCCCAATGTATTAAAAGCAGGCGGTATTGACCCTGACCAATATCAAGGATTCGCATTTGGTGTAGGTATTGACCGTTTGGCAATGTTAAAATACGGCATACCTGATTTAAGAACATTTTTTGAATCTGATGTAAGATGGCTTAAAAACTACGGATTCGCACCGCTTGATTTTTCATCATTAACCGGCGGATTGAGCAACAATGGAGGACAAACCCGATGAAATTTACTTTATCATGGTTAAAAGAGCATTTAGATACCAATGCTGATTTAGATACAATTGTCAAAACCTTAACCAAAATCGGTTTAGAGGTAGAAGAAGTTATAAATCCGGCTGAAAACTTAAAAGGTTTTATTACCGCCAAAGCCGAAAATGTTACCATGCATCCCGATTCGGACCATTTGCACTTATTGAGTGTAAATACTGGAAAAGAACACTTGCAAGTGGTTTGCGGTGCACCGAATGTAAAAGAGGGTATGATAGGCATTTTTGCACCGGTCGGAACACTAATACCTTGCTACAACGAAGTGTTAAAAGTCGGTAAAATCAGAGGTGTTGAAAGCTATGGTATGATGTGCTCGGAAAAAGAGCTCGGTATCGGACAAGACCACAGTGGAATTATTGAACTTGATGCAAACACACCAATAGGTGTTGAGGCTGCAACCATTTTAGATATGGACCCCGTGATTGAAGTTTCAATCACTCCAAATCGAGCCGAATGTTTAGGTGTAAGAGGTATTGCAAGAGATTTGGCCGCCGCCGGACTTGGCTCATTAAAGCCCTTAAACATCAGACAAACACCGGCCACAATAAAAAGCCCGATATCAATAAATGTTGAATGTGCTGCAGATTGCCCCGTTTATGTCGGTCGTTATATTCAAGGTGTAAATAACAAGGCTCAAAGTCCGAAATGGCTAAAAGACCGCCTAACCGCCATCGGCTTACGCTCCATTTCTCCGCTTGTTGATATCACCAATTATATCAATTATGATTTGGCTCGTCCGTTGCATGTTTTTGATGCCGATAAACTATGCGGTAACATCACCGTTCGTATGGCAACTGAAAATGAAAAATTTGTATCATTGGAAGAAAAAGAGTATGCTCTTGATACCAAAGCTTTAGGCATTTGCGATGATGAAGGTATCCAATGTCTGGGCGGTATTATGGGAGGCTTAACCAAGGGTTGCTCAGAAGATACAACAAATGTGCTTCTCGAATGTGCTTTATTTAAACCCTCAACCATTGCAAGAACAGGCCGTAAATATGGCATAGAGTCCGATTCGAGATATCGTTATGAGCGTTGGGTTGATCCAAACTCAAACATTTTGGGTTCAGATTATGCAACACAACTCATTGTTGACATTTGCGGCGGACAAGCTTCCGAAAAAATGGTTTGCGGAGATGAAAACATACAAACAAGCACGGCATATATTCGCCCCTCAAGATTAAAAGATTTTATCGGCATGGAAGTCAGCCAAGAAAAAATCTTGCAAATTTTAAACAACTTAGGTTTTGAAACTGCGGTTGAAGGCGACAAAATTAAAGCCACATCACCATCATGGCGTGGTGATATCGAGGGCGAACATGACTTGGTTGAAGAAGTTGTTCGTATGATTGGTTTAGATGAAATAAAGCCGATAAGTTTGCCGACAGACAATCTGCCAAAGCAGGTTTTAACGCAAGCTCAAACCAATGTAGTTACCATAAAACACGAACTTGCATCTCGCGGTATGTATGAAACCGTAACTTGGAGTTTTACTTCATCAAAACTTGCCAAAGATTTTATGAAACAAAATCAGCAAGACGCACTTTTGTTGCAAAACCCCATTGCCTCCGATTTAGACCAGATGCGTCCAAGCTTGTTGCCTAACTTATTGATGGGAGCAAAAAACAACATTGCCAAAGGTTATTTTAACATTTCGTTGTTTGAAGTAGGACCTGAATTTTACGGCAGAAACCCCAAAGAGCAACAAACGGTTGCCTGCGGTATCAGGGTGGGACAAACATCTAAAAAAGACTGGTCAAACACTTGGCGAGATTTTGATGTTTTTGATGTAAAAGCTGATGCAATGGCAGTAATTGCGGCTGCAAAAGGTCCGTTTGAAAATGCTCAAATTTGTCGTGATGCACCGTCTTACTATCACCCCGGAAGAAGCGGCTCTTTAAGACTTGGCAAAAACATATTGGCATATTTTGGAGAGCTTCATCCGAATATTTCCAAACAGTTTGGCATTAAAAGTCGGGTTATGGCTTTTGAGGTATATGTCGATAACATTCCGTTACCTAGAAGTTCAACCGACAAAGCCAAGAAAAAGCTCGAGTTATTTAACTTCCAGCCTCTTGATAAAGACTTAGCCTTTGTGGTTGATAAATCTGTTGATGCATCAAGCATTTTGGCCGCTGCCAAAAATGCAGACAGAAACTATATCACCGATGCGGCAATTTTTGATATATACGAAGGCGAGAACTTGCCCGAAAACAAAAAATCGGTTGCTTTAAGAGTTACTTTCCAACCCAAAGAGCAAACATTTACCGATAAAGATATTGAAAATTTAATGAACAAAGTAATTGTTGAAGTCGGCAAAAAAACCGGCGGCGAACTAAGAAATTAAGGAATAAGAAAATGGCACTTAAAACTAATAGAAAAACCGATTATCCCAAGTGGTATCAATGCGTTGTTTCCGAGGCCGATATGGCAGAAAATTCGGTTTCTCCTGGTTGTATGGTTATCAAACCTTGGGGATACGGAATTTGGGAGCGCATTCGTGACATTATGGATGTAAAATTTAAGGAAACCGACCACGAAAACGCATATTTTCCGATGTTTATCCCTATTTCGTTTTTCAGAAAAGAAGCCGAACATGTTGACGGATTTGCAAAAGAGATGGCCGTTGTTACCCACTCTCGTCTAAGTATGCAAGACGGACAACTTATGCCCGATTCAGAGCTTGAAGAACCCTTAATTGTTCGTCCGACAAGTGAGACCATTATTGCCGATTCGTTTGCAAAATGGATTCATTCGTATCGTGATTTGCCGGTACTGGTCAATCAGTGGGCAAATGTGGTGCGTTGGGAAATGCGTCCTCGCTTGTTTTTAAGAACCAGAGAGTTTTTGTGGCAAGAAGGACATACCGCTCACTCAAATGAAGATGAGGCTGTTGAAGAAACCAAGCAAATGCTTGAAGTGTATCGGCAAACCGCTGAAGATTGTTTGGCTATGCCGGTAATTGTAGGTAAAAAGCCCGAATATGATAAATTTCCCGGAGCCGTTGACACATATTGTATTGAAGCCATGATGCAAGACGGAAAAGCTTTGCAAGCCGGCACCTCTCATTATTTGGGGCAAAATTTTGCAAAATCGGCCAACATTTCGTTTATCAACAAAGATAACAAGCCCGAATTTGCATATACCACATCTTGGGGTGTTTCAACTCGTTTAATCGGCGGTGTAATTATGACTCATGCCGATGACGAAGGTATGGTTGTTCCGCCGATGATTGCTCCTTATCAGGTAGTAGTTGTTCCGGTGATTAAAAAACAACAAGACGAAGAAGAAGTGATGTCTTATATCAACAATTTGGTAAAAGAGCTCAAAAACAAAACCCCGTTTGGCGAAAAAATCAGAGTAAAAATTGATAAGCGCAACAAACAAAGTGTTGATAAATTTTGGGAATGGACCAGAAAAGGCGCTCCGGTGATAGTTGAAATCGGTTTAAGAGATGTTCAAAATCAGGGCTTAATGGTTAAAGAACGCATAAAACTGGGCACTTCGGATGGCAAAGAAATTGTTTCTTATGCAGATTTTGTTGACAACATTTCTCAGCGTTTGGAGAACATTCAAAAACAAATATTTGAAAAAGCCAAAAAACGCATGGAAGAAAATATCAGAACAGATATCAAAACCCCCGAAGAATTTAAGGCTTATTTCTCAAATGCCAATGAGTGGATTGAGGACGGCTCACAAGGTAAGGTTGCGTTTGTAAAAGGTAAATGGTGTGGCGATTCTCAAACCGAAGAATTGCTTAAAGAATTAAAAATCACCATAAGGTGCTTACCTTTGGAACAAAGCGGCACAACCGGAAAATGTTTGCTTACCGGAAAAGATGCTACCTTAGATGTAATTTATGCTCGTTCATACTAAACAACAGCCGCCGAAAACAAATCGGCGGTTTTTTTACATATTGCTTAATAACGCAATTAAAATTTATTCTACAAATACTAACTGCATACTACCTACATATGTACCGGCAAGATAATCAGCTATAGCCTCCGTCCTTATAGTTGGGGTTGAAACTAATACAACCCCTTCACTGTCAAATTCATCTGATTGCAACTCAAAATTAGGTTCTACTACAAAATGAGGGTAACTGGTTCCATCTGCATCATTTGTATGAATAAGACTTATGTAAACATCATCTATAACCAGATTTAAATCCCCCTGATAATCTGTTGTACAATAAAAAGTATAATCAGATTTACTTGATGATACAACCATATTAGGATTAGGCATTCCGTTTGTTATAAGATCATCACCATTCTCACCTAGCATACTATTAACGACTATAGTTCCAAAATCCATCTTTTCACAATCAAATTTAACAGCATATTCAATTTTTACTTCAGCCTCTAAAGATGTATAAGCTGTAGTAGCATTTGCTGATGTTGCAGCCATTAAAGCTACAGCAGATAAAAGAAAATATTTTCTCATCAATTTAATCCTTAAAAATAGTTAAACTTAATTTGAAAAGCTAAAAATTAGCCTTCCAAGACGCATCATAAACCGTTTTTTTTTTTTGCAAGTAAAAAGAGTCGTTTAAAAGATTTAAATCAAAAATGAGGTGACGGTGTTGTCTCCTTTACCGTCATATCGGTGCCCGAACTTTAGTTCGGAATAGACACCGGTATCCAGGGAATAATTTAGCTATATTACCACCTGGACTCCGGCATCAAGTGCCGGAGTGACAGTTAGGAGGTGGTTGCAAAGTTTTGAGAAAATATTTAATATAAACATTGTCGCCAAACGGTGATGGTGTCTAACAAACATCTCAAAACAATAGCTCCTTTTTTTGGGGAGTGGAGGATATAAGGCTTTATGCTCGAATAACTCTGACTGCGTTTTGACAGTTTGTTAGCTCCCCGCTTTGATTTTTTCTCAAGGCGGTTTTTTATTACGCATATTCTTACAATCAATTAGATTTATCTTTTACTGTAACATATTTTTGATTCGGAGCATGTGAAGAAGATTGAGTTCTGATAAGCAATCCTTTATCTATGAGTGGTTTTATAATTTTATTCATAAAATGAACTCTACTTGTATATTTAGAAATAGTCATAATTTCAACCAAAGATTTAGGCTCAATACAAAAATCTAATATTTTCTCTATAAGATATGTTACTTGATCACTTACTTGATCACTTACTTGATCACTTACTTGATTACTTACTCTATGTATAATATCATCAAAACAATTTATTTGCCAATCTAGTTTAAATACTGTTCCATCTGTCAACATCGGAGCATATCCTGCATATATTTTTGCATACTTAGCAATATTCCTAATGCCGGACCCAAGTTCTTCTGCCCAACCTATTTCCTTAAAAAAGCGCGCAATAACAGGATTTTTCGGATATGGTGTACTATTATCCGGATTAATATTACCATAAATATATGGTTTATTTCCGTTTTCCGCATATATTTTATTCTTTTCAATAATTAATCTGGACGGATAATGATCTGTAAACTCTCTATGCATCAGAAAATTAATTGCAATTTCTCTAAATAAAATACTCCTCAAATCAACTCGAGCATCTCCTTCTAAATAAAACGGTGAAGGCAAATGCTTAGCAATAAACATCATTATACGCTCATAGCTTTCTATAAGATTAGTTCTGATATCATCTCTATCATCATATCTTTCAATGTTTCTGATTCTTAAAATCAAATCTGTCTTATAGTGAGGTAAAACAGATTGAATAACTTCATCTTTTCCAAACAATAAAACACAAGCTAGTGTATATCCTTCTTTACCCGATAAATAATCTGTCTTATACAAACCGGCACTTTTTAACAGCTGTTCATTTGTAAGATTCTTCCAAGGATGGTCAGCCTTCCTGATTACAGCCATTGTACGACATTTGTTTATAACATCTTCTCTTAAATGATTTATGCTGATTCCGGAATAAATATCATTTTCTGAATATGTCTTATCTTTATTAGCATACAATTTTGCAATTTGCTTTGGTTGTTGAGTAATGTCAATATCTCCATCAGCAGCACTGCGTATATAGATTTTATTACAACAAAAATGAACTTCTGAACTTGCAGGAACAAGAATATATAAAATCTGTTTACCCTCGATTTTTATTTCTTCAACCGATAAATATAAAGGAGGATTAAATTTTGAGATATTATTTATGGTATTTGTAAAATCTTTCTTCATTTGAGCAATTTTATCTTTATCAATACCCAAAACTTCACCATTATCACTAACACCCAGTAAAATATGCCCTCCCAAAGTATTTGAAAAAGCACATACGGTTTCATAAATGCTTTTAGGTAACAATCCGTGTTGTGCGCTTTTAAATTCGGTTCTTATCCCTTCACCATGAGTTATAAGTGTTTTTATATTTTCAATCATCTGCAATCCTTTTTAACCTATACAAAAAAGGATAATCAATTATTTTAAAAAAGACAGAGAATTTTCCAAATTATCCTATCATAAATATTTTACTTTCTTTACCTCATTTTTGATTTAAATTCTTTAAACGACTCTTTTTACTTGCAAAAAAAAAAAACGGTTTATGATGCGACATGAGAGGTAAATTTTTGCACCTTTCAAATGTACTTAAACTTAATTTTTGTAAAGGAATTAAAAAATGAGAAAATATTTTCTTTTGAGCGCAGTTGCACTCTTGGCAACAACCACCGCCAATGCAACCACAGACTATGCCGAAGTAACAGCTCGTGCAGAAATTCAAGTGGCTAATGAATCTGCTTGTGATGATATAGATTTTGGCACTATTGTTGTTAAGGACGGAAACGAAGCTTTTACTATCGGATTTTCAGGAATAACCGGTGACGGAGAATCTGATGTTATATCCGTTGGCGAATATACTAAGTATATTCATTGCACAAATATGGGAGATTCTGCAAATATCGATGAAGAGACAATAATACTAAAAAATAAAACCGGTGATGAAATGTCATTACGTCTTATGGGTGGCATTCCTAGTGATGAAGAATTTGCTGTTTATCTTGATGTTCCGAACAATGTTCATTCGGGTGAGTATACCGCTTCATTTACAATTGCTATAACCTATTAATTAACCTAAATAAAACTCCGGAAAGTTTACCACTCTCCGGAGTTTTATTTATAATTAAAATAAATCTTATTTTTTCAAAATAGATTTACCGGCATAAACTGCCATATCGCCCAATTCTTCTTCAATACGAATAAGTTGGTTATATTTTGCCATACGGTCTGTTCTTGACATAGAACCGGTTTTGATTTGACCGCAGTTTGTAGCAACCGCAATATCAGCAATTGTGGTATCTTCGGTTTCACCCGAGCGGTGTGAAAGAACTGCCGTATATTTGTTGCGTTGAGCCAAGTCAACAGCCTTTAATGTTTCGGTTAAAGAACCGATTTGGTTAACCTTAACCAAAATTGAGTTAGCAACACCTTTTTCAATACCCATAGCCAAACGCTTCGGATTTGTAACAAACAAGTCATCACCGACGAGTTGAACTTTGTCACCGATAGCATCGGTAAGCATTTTCCAACCTTCCCAGTCATCTTCGGCCATACCGTCTTCAATTGAGAAAATCGGGAATCTTTCGCACAAATCTTTATAGAACTCAACCATTTGAGCAGAAGTATAAGATTTGCCTTCGCCTTCCATTTCATACTTACCGTTTTTGTAAAATTCAGATGAAGCAGCATCAATTGCGAGCACTACATCATCACCGGGTTTAAAGCCTGCATCGGAAATGGATTTAACGATAAAGGTTAAAGCTTCTTCAGCAGATTTTAAGTTAGGAGCAAAACCGCCTTCATCACCGACATTGGTGTTGTGACCTGCTGCTTTTAAGTTCTTTTTCAAGGTATGGAAAATTTCGGCACCCATGCGAACAGCTTCTTTAACCGAAGATGCGCTAACCGGCATAATCATAAATTCTTGAATATCAATCGGGTTATCGGCATGTTGACCGCCATTAACAATGTTCATCATCGGAACAGGCAAAGTGCGAGCCATTGTACCACCTAAATAACGATACAAAGGAAGACCTGCTTCTTCGGCTTGAGCTTTTGCAACAGCCATAGAAACAGCCAAAATTGCGTTAGCACCCAATTTGCCTTTGTTTTCAGTTCCGTCCAATTCAATCATGGTGGTGTCAATTTCGATTTGGTCTTCAGCTTCCAAACCGGCCAAAGCATCATAGATAACATCATTTACATTAGCAACTGCTTTTTCAACACCTTTACCCATATAGCGAGATTTGTCGCCATCTCTTAATTCTACGGCTTCGTGAACACCTGTTGATGCTCCTGAAGGAACAGCCGCACGACCAAACGCACCGCTTTGTAAAACAACATCAGCTTCAACAGTCGGGTTACCGCGTGAATCTAAAATTTCTCGTGCATGAATATCAATAATAGCACTCATTTTTTTCTCCTTGAAAATTTAATAAAAAAACACTGCCCATAACTTGGGACATTTTTTAGCCATTGTCAAGACCTAGCTAATATAAATCACATTTTTTTGTTGTATTTAACAAACTTAGTCTTTATACTTACCACAGTTTTCAGCTTAAAGGAGGTTATTATGTTTTCAAATAAGTGGCATTATCGTTTTATGGAGCTTGCTTTTTTGATTTCCACATGGTCAAAAGACCCGTCAACCAAAACCGGTGCGGTTGTAGTCGGGCCGGACAGAGAAATTCGGGCTACCGGATATAACGGCTTGGTTCGAGGCGTTGATGACGATATCAAAGAACGCATGGAGCGCCCCACCAAGTATGATTTTTTTGAGCATGCCGAACGCAATGCCATATACAATGCCTGCCTGACCGGAACTTCCTTAAAAGGTTGCATTTTATATGCTACTCACACACCTTGCACCGACTGCGCCCGAGCCATCATTCAATCGGGAATAAAAACCGTTGTTACCAACAAAATCATCATTGATGAAAACACTCCCAAAGGAACTTGGCGCGACAAATTGGAATTTTCGGCACAAATGTTCAAAGAAGCCGGTGTGGAATATATTGAACTCGACCCGCTCGAAAAATAAAAAAATTTATTATCCCCTTTAAATAATCGGTTTTGCAATTATATTTGCAAAGACTGATTTTTAGATGACAACAAAACAAGGGGGATAAAATGAAAATCTTAATTGCTGATGACCACGCATTGTTCAGGGACGGACTTGCCATGCGTTTGGAGGAAATTAACCCCGACATAATTTTACATCAGGCAGCAACATTTTCCCAAGCCGTTAAAATTTTGGATAAAGAAAATGATATCAATATGATTATTGTCGATTTAGATATGCCGGATATGAAATGGGAAGACGGTATCAACGAGTTAAAAAACAAAGCTCCCGATGTTTCAATGGTTGTTATCTCCGCATCGGAAGACATCAGAAACATTCGCAAAATTTTAGCTACCGGCATTAAGGGTTACATTCCTAAACGCTCCGACCCCAAAATTATGCACAATGCCTTAAAGCTAATCTTAGAAGGAGGCACTTACATTCCGCCGGCCCTGATTGAAAACACTTCCGAGAGCTCTGCAAGTTCGCATCGTTCAAACGGCAAAACCTTAACCAACCGTCAATCACAAGTTTTAGATTTAATTGCACAAGGAAAATCCAATAAACAAATTGCTTATGAAATGGGAGTGTCGGAGGCAACCGTAAAACTTCATATCAATGCTTTGTTGCGCTCCTTAAAAGTCAACAATCGCACGCAGGCAGTTGTTACTGCTCAAAAAATGGGCTTAATTTAACTTACCTTGCCGCCACCAACGAAATTGAAGATATTGTATCGCCCATACCGACCAAGGTTATGGGCTTTTCAATTAATATGGTCGGTACCACAATTAAATCCCACTTAATGTAACGGCCGATTCCTTTTGTATCCAACTCATCTTGCCCGATTGATGTTGCCAAATTTGAGGCTTCAATCAGTCCGACATCGGAAACCGTATATCCGTGCGCAAACAACAAATTATCAATTGTTCCCGTACCGGCTTTAGCAGCCGCAACCGTTGAAGCGGTCATCATACCTTTTAAGTTTTGCTCAGGGCTGATTTTAAATCCGGTATCTTGCAATGTAATATAAAGCCCGAACATATGAAGTTGTATTCTCTTAACTTGCAATTTTTCCTTAATTTTTACAATTGCCGCAAACAAATTTTCGGCCGTTGTTTTGGCTTTGCAAAGACGAGCAAGTTTTTCTTCGCCTATAGCTTCTAAAACATCAATTGTTTCTCTTTCATTTATCCCGATTGAATCCATTAACGGCACAAGCAAATTGACAATGGCTTTGCGAACTTCAAAATCTTGTGTTGATGCAATTTCCAAATGGAAAATTGCTTCTTTGTTGTTTTCTTTCCACTTTTTTAGTTCGGGTACAATGTTTTCAATTAATTTAACCCCGTCATTGTTTGAAGTTAAAGCATGAAAGCCCGATAAAATCACATACTCGGTTTTGTTTTTTTGCACATAGTCCATAAACGGTTTATCAATTACCAATTTCAAATTTAACGGGTCATATGTGGCTATAAATCTGTTTGATTTCGGAGATGTAAATTTTTTACCCTCAAGCAGTAAAACATCACCTCGGTCAAACTCAATAATCCAATGAATAAGCGCCACATCGTTTTCACGATTTATACTATATGCGGGTGCCAAATTGCCGTTTTCATCAAACGAAAGCAGATTATCTTTTTTAACAAACTGTTCGGCCTGAAGTTTAGGCAAAGAGTTTGTATGTGCCACAACTTTTTTGATGCCGACCGTTGCCAAAGCATTG
The DNA here is from genome assembly GCA_015062345.1 of Alphaproteobacteria bacterium. Taxonomy (GTDB): domain Bacteria; phylum Pseudomonadota; class Alphaproteobacteria; order RF32; family CAG-239; genus JAFTYO01. The sequence goes on from SUUV01000001.1 coordinate 64,670, forward strand.
GCCACAATTCCGCCCTGCCCGCCAATTTGAAGCCTGTCATAACCGATGTTGTCATTGAGCCAATCATAAACATCTTTATCTTCGGTTATCCATTCTTCGGCAATTCCGTTGGTAAAGCATTTAAAAATGCCTTTTACCACATCTTGCGGAGTATAAATTTTTGTTTGCTTAATGTCTTGCAAATCATGTAAGCTCAAATTTAATTCTTCAATAAGTTTTTTCAAATTTTGAGCCGACATTTTTATCACCGCATCAATATTTGCATTAAAGGCGGTAACTGCCGAATTTATGTTTTTTAACTCTTTTAATTGCTCAGGTACGATTTTATATTTTTCAAGCCAAATTTTTTTCAAATCAGCAGTATCCATAATTTATCTCCATAATTTTATTTATTTTTTATCGGCAAAAAGTTGCCACTCAAAACTTCCGACTTCATCACATTTTTTACAATAAGCATGCCATTTTGAAGATATATTTCCGCAAGTTGAACACACCCAAACATCATCTTCCAAACAAGATGTTGCTTTTTTCTTCCAATTATCCGCTGCTTTTTCATTGTTGTTTGCATGCTTTTCATAATAAGCAATGGTCTTGGCCATTTTTTTGGTTGCCGGATTATTAATCAAGAATACTTCAAACTCATTTCTTGCCTTATTCCACAATCCGGCTTTACAATATAAATCAGCTAAAATCATATTGTTAACCGACGAATTTTTACCGTTGGTCAAAGCCAAGCTCTCCATTTTTTGCACTTTTTCCGTTATGCTGTCTTCCGGCCACAAAGCAAGATAAGCTTTGGCAACCTCAAGTGTCGGATTTAAGCGCCAAACTCGGCTTAATACCTTAGCTGCTTTTCTTATTTGCTTATCATTTTGAACATAATATTCGGCCATCAAAAGAGCTGCCGGCACAAAATCGAAAGCGCATTCAAGTGCTTGCGAACAAAACTTAAAACAATTTACATTATCATCTTTTTCTTTTGCGGATTTAGCCAACTCATACAAAACCACCGCCTTAAATTTTTGATAATTTTCTTTATTGATAATGTCTTTTTTAAAACCCGAATTTAAAACCTGCAAAGCACCTTCAAAATCGCCCGATTTAACTCGCAGATTAAACGCACTTTCAATTACCCAATATAAATCTTGCCTAACCTGATATGCTTTGTTGGCGGTTTTTAGCGCTTCGGCAAATTGTTTTTTTTGCATTTTGGCTTCAATATCCGCCTTAAAACCTACAAGCTTTAAGTTTGGGTTGCTTTCAAGTTTTGCCGACAATTCTTCCATCTTGTCAAAATTTTTCTCGCCTTTATATATTTTTAAAAGCAGAATATCAATTAAGACATCATCACCGATAATTTTTTTCAAATCTGCTAAATTTACTTTTGCTTTTTCCAAATCGCCCTGCGTAATTAAAACCATGGAATCTACCAACAGCATCATGGCTTTGTTTACTTCTTTGCGATTTAATACAATAGTCTCATCATCGGAAATGTTTTTGGCATAACATAAAGCTTCTTTTTGTTGTTTTTGCAAAACTTTGTGCAAAACAAAATTTGCCGACATAACAAACAGGACAACCCCCATTAATCCAAACAAAACCGCAAACAACGGTAAAATTGTTTCAAACGAACGCCAAGAGATATAGGCAATTGCACCCCTGTCTGCCTCCCATACAAGCAAAATCAAAAAAGCAAAAATTCCAAAAAATGTCAGATTTTTTTTCATATTTACCTCACCGGTTTATTGTTGATTTTGCAAACTTTCGGCTTTCATAAAAGCAAGAGTTTGAATTCTTATCAAGTCAAGAGCCTGTTCCAATTTTTGCAAAGTCAAAACTTTTTGCTCCCATACTTTAAAATCTTCCATGTTGTACGATTCGTTTTGTTTCATTTTTTCAATTGCCAATGTAAGATATCCTTCATTTACAAGCTGATATACCTCATCAACGGGCAAAGCGGCCTGAGTTGTTTTTTCTTTGTCCTGATGTTTTTCAATGACCACCAACTCGTTTAATTTTGAGGTAATTTTTTCTTTCCAATTTGCCGGTTGCTCATCGGTATCGGCTTCATTGTTTTCTTTTGTTACAACATTTTTTTGCATATTGTCATAAAGCTTGTTAAATTCGGCAATTAATTTTTTCTGACAAACAACTCCATTTAAAGCAACCTCATAAATATCCTCACTTGCTTTTTGCATGGTCGTACCCATTGCTAAATGCTTTAATACTTCGGCTTCATATACAAAATTTTGCTTATAAGCATTGTCTTTTACAAGCATGGCTGCCGTTAAAATAAGCGCCCCTTGTGAAGTTGCTTTGCCTAAATTTTTGGTCACGGATTCTAAACCGTCAACTCTGCCGACCAACCCAAGCACAACCGATGTATCGGCTTTTGCATCAAGAATTTTTTCATTAAACTTTGACACCATATCAATTTTATCATTAAGCATCGCCAAATCTTTGCGTGAAACCCCATCTTTTGGCGCATTTTCCAAGCTACTGATTTTGCGTTCAAGCACACCTATTTTGTTTTGCAAAAGCACAATAGCTTCCGATTCTTTATTTTGAGATTTAAAAACATTGGCAAAATCAGGGTTTTTATACCACAAATATGCACCGGCTCCACAGACCGATAATAGAACAAAACCTAAAACCAGACCTTTGTAAGACACTGATTTTGCTTGTTTAACTTCATTTTTAGTTTCTATATTTTCAACCATTTTATAATCCTTATGTAAAAATTCTTGGCAACAATATTTTTATAGTTTATATAATTATAAAAAAACTGCAATAAAATACCTCGGATTATACAATATGATTGTTTTAGGAATTGAAAGTAGCTGTGATGAAACCGCCTGCGCCATTGTCAACGAAAAAAGACAAATTTTGGGGCATAGTGTTTTATCCCAACAAGAGCACAAAGCATTTGGCGGCGTTGTACCTGAAATTGCCGCTCGTGCACATTTGGAACACATTGATGAAATTATTGAAGCAACCGTTAAAAAAGCAAACATCTCGCTTGAAGATGTAGATGCCATAGCTGCGGCATCGGGACCGGGATTAATCGGCGGAGTGGTAGTCGGGGTGATGGCCGCAAAGGCGCTTGCCCTTGCTTTAAACAAACCTTTTGTTGCCGTCAATCACTTAGAGGGCCATGCCCTATGTGCCAGACTTTCAAACGATGTACAATATCCGTATTTATTGTTGTTGGTATCGGGCGGACACTGTCAGATACTCATTGTTAAAGATGTCGGCGAATATGAGCGCTTAGGCACAACCATTGATGATGCCGCCGGCGAAGCTTTTGATAAGGTAGCCAAAATGTTAGGGCTTGGGTACCCAGGAGGCCCGATGATTGAAAAAAGAGCCGCTGTCGGAAACGAGACCAGATTTTCGCTTCCTCGCCCGTTGATTGGCTCTCAAGATTGCAATTTGTCGTTTTCGGGCTTAAAAACCGCCGTCAGAAAACTTATAGAGTCATATTCTCCCGACGCAACATTGGAACATGCCAATATTCCCTCTCAAGACATTGATGACATATGCGCTTGTTTTCAATATGCCGCAACCGATTGCTTGGTCAGAAAACTCAAAAGAGCAATTTCAATATTTAAACAAAAATACCCCTTAGGAAAAGATTTGGTTGTATCGGGCGGAGTTGCTGCCAACACATATTTAAGAACGGCTTTGCAAAATTTGGCTCAACAAACCGGACTGATTTTTTCGGCTCCGCCGATTCGTTTTTGCACCGATAACGGTGTTATGATAGCTTGGGCCGGACTTGAAAGGTTTGAAAAAGGCTATATCAATGAGCTTGATTTTAAACCCAGACCTCGTTGGCCTTTAGATGAAAATGCACCCAAAGCCGCCGGTGCCGGAGGAGTGAAAGCTTGAGAAACAAAGACGAAGCCACACAAATTGTAAAAATTTTTGAAAAGCTTAATCCGAACCCGCAATGTGAGCTCAATTTTTGCAATGCTTACACTTTGCTTATTGCAGTTGTTTTATCGGCGCAAAGCACCGACAAAGGTGTAAACAAAGCAACCGCACAATTGTTTAAAATTGCCGATTCGCCACAAAAAATGTTAGCTCTGGGCATTGACGGCTTAAAAGAACATATCAAAACCATCGGACTTTATAACAACAAAGCTAAAAGCATTATGTCTTTAAGCCAAGATTTGGTAACAAAATTTAACGGCCAAGTTCCGCAAAATCGTCACGATTTGGAAAGTCTTGCCGGTGTCGGCAGAAAAACCGCAAATGTTGTGCTTAATGTGTGGTTTAATCAACCGACCATCGCCGTTGATACGCATGTTTTTCGCATTGCGCACCGCTTAAATTTGAGCGTTGGCAAAACTCCAAATGATGTTGAGCAAGATTTAGTTCGGCTTTTAGAACCTAAATATGCAAAAAATGCAAACCATTGGTTTGTTTTGTTCGGAAGATATACCTGTAAAGCACTCAAACCGCTTTGCAAAACCTGTCCCATAAGCCATTTGTGCAATTCAGAAGATAAGAAACACTAAATAAAACAGAAGTTCTGTTTAGTGTATTTTATTAAAAGTCAGAAAATATTTGTTTTTTCTCCTCATACTTTGCAACATACCTCCTCACTGTCACTCCGGCACTTGATGCCGGAGTCCAGGTTAAATTATATAGCTAAATTATTCCCTGGATACCGGTGTCTATTCCAAGCTAAAGCTTGTGCACCGATATGACCGTGATGAGAGACAACACTTCTACCTCATTTTTGATTTAAATCTTTTAAACGACTCTTTTTACTTGCAAAAAAAAAAACGGTTTATGATGCGTATTGAAAGGTAAATTTTTGTACCTTTCAAATTAAGTTAAACTATTTTTGTAAAGGAATTTTAAAAATGAGAAAATATTTTCTTTTGAGCGCTGTTGCCCTCTTGGCTGCAACATCTGCAAATGCCGGAACTGATTATGCCGAAGTAACTGCTAAGGCTACAATTCAAGTAGCAAGTAAATTTACTTGTTCTGATTTAGATTTTGGTACACTTGTTTTTAAACAAGGTAATGAGGCTTTTAATTACGGTATAGATGGATATTTTTCAGCAACCAATACACATAAAGACTTGATTTCTGCAAGCGGAATAAGTTTTAGTTGCGAAATGCCGAAAAATCCACAAGTTGAAGTTGCTGATATAACCTTAAAAAATGAAAATTCTGATGAACTCACTCTTAATTTGATGTTAGGAATGACCAATGAATTTTACTATGAGCCACAACTTAAAATCCCTGCCAATGTTCAACCGGGTACATATACGGGAACATTTACCATTACAATTGTAAATTAAGAACACACCTATAAAAAAGCCCCGAGAAATCGGGGCTTTTTCTTATTTTTCTTCTTCGGCTTTGATAACTTCAGGTTCTTTTTGTTCTGATGTCATGATAGCTTCGGTAACAGGCTTATCTTCAGATTTATTTTCCGAATTATCTTCGGAGTTTTCTTCTTCATCATCACCTGCAATCAAACCAACTGCCGTAGCCGTTGCCGCAACACCTGTCGCCGTTACGGCATCTGTTGCAGAACTTGCAACATCACCAACCGCCTCAGCAACACCTGTAAGAGCATCTAAAGGAGCAGATACAATGTCATCTGCCACATTTTCAGCGCTACTTTCGGCATTTGTTGCTTCAACAGCCTCAGACATTGTTGCGGCTACCTTATCCAAATCCGTACCTTCTGAAGTTTCATCGGTTGCGGCATCTGTTGTACCCTCACCGATACCTTCTTCATTGTAGAAAATTTGGTCAACATAGATATCAACATCATCAACCGTAATATCATCAAGTTGAGTTAATATCTTGCCGTCTCGTCTGACAACCACATCATATGTACCAAACGGAACATCGGTTACAATGAAATATCCTTCCAAGTCGGCATATACAACCGAAACATCGTTGCCTTGTTCATCAACGGCGGCAATTTCATATCCGTATAGGCGCTTTCCTTCCGGATTTGCCAAATATCCTTCAATGTTACCGAAGTGTTTGAACAAAATATCAACAGTTTTAACCGTTCCCGGTCTGAGAACTAATTTTTTGGTATCATCAACCGGCTTTAATGCCACATCTTCAACCGATTCGATATCAACGGTTAAAATGGTTTTTTCATATGACAACAAGTCAGTCAGCAATGCCGTACCTCTTTCATCGGTATAAACATCATCAACCAAGTTATTGGCTTTCAAACCGACACCCTCAAGCGGTGTACCGTGTTCGTCGTGAGCTCTTACAAATATAGATCCCGAACTGCTGAACTGCGAGTTGTTTGAAGTCAAAATTCTGACTCCGCCGGGCTCTTTTGCAAAACTTACATTGTAGGTTAAATATGCAGACGCATTTTTATCACTGTCATATTGTAAGGTTAACGACAAACCGCCGAACGGGAAAATTCTGGAGCCCGATACCGAATAATAGTCACGGTCGGTTTCCAAATCTCGCCTGTATGAAGCTGTCCAATATGTATATCTGTCATCACGCCATGTTAACTTACTTGAATATTCCAATGCATCAGGATTGGGGTTTGTTCTGTAGGTTAACATATTTTCCAAAGAAAACTTATCCCAATAGTTATAAACCGTAGGCTTAACCTCGTTTTCGTGATTGATGGCATCATAGGTGTCTTCAATTGAAACATACCAACCTCTGGAAATATTTTTCGAAATTCTTCCCACGATATCTTCATACGGAATTTCACCGTTTTCTTTTTCACCGGTTCTATAACTTACATAAAACGGCAACGCAAAAGGCAATGTTCCGTTAAAACGAAACTCGGTTTTGTTTTTCAAATATTCATTACCGTAATATGATACCGGCGAATGCAACTCGTTATATTCATCATAAGATGCATACAATGTACCGACATAAATATCACCTTGCCATTCGGCATGATGTCCGATATTGCCGGTGTCAAAATTGCGTTCTAAGTTATATTGAATGGAGCTTCCCTTAATGGCATACTGAAAACCTGTCATCGAAAAATACTCAGTTTCGGTTTTGGTAACCTCATCAGGAGTTTGTGTTACACCGGCCATTAAAGTTAAGTTATCGGTTAAACCATAGTAGAAGTTAGAATCTAAAACCAGAATATCTTTGCCTTCATACTTATTGGTTTCATAGGTTTCAACCAAATATCTCCAAGGTTGATAAGCGGCAATATTATAACCGATTTCACCTTTCTTAACCGGACTGGTACCGGCATAATATCTTTTTTCTTCGGTTCTTACCTCACCGTACGGACCATAGAAAACAAGCTTAAATGTATTTAAACCATATGAAACCGGAATGTTGGCAAAGTTATATTGTCCGGCCTCACCGTTTTGTTTATATCCGATAAGCTGATTGTTCCAATATAACTCAACTTCCCAACCCTCAACCAAAGGACCGGTAATGTTAATGGTTTTGTTAGCACTCATCACCAAGTTTTTAAAGCTCGATGCCGTAATACCTCGACCATAACTGGCACTTGAAAAATATGAGTCGCTGATACCGTTGATATCACCGAGTTCAAACTTTTTCAAATTGATTGCGTTCGGCGGATCGTTCAAAAGTGTTCTTCCGGCCGAAATTCTAAATGTCGGGTCATGGTCATTAGATGAGTTACCCGAAATATAGCTTATAACATCAAGTCCGGCGGCAATGGTCGAAAAGTTAAGAGCATATGAACTGCTGTCGGTATAATCTCCGGTGCTTTCCGAATATTGCAAACCTGCACCGACCTGAACGTCAAGCACCGGTGTACCGATTAGGCGCTCATCCATTTCATAGCCCTTAAAACTGTTGTCTTGCATAGTGTAAAGGCCTTTGCTTTTACGGCGCTTATCCGCATTTAACTTAACCAATGTCGGAAACTCGGTATCACGGTCAATGTTAAGTGTCATATCGTAAAAGTCAATTTTTAATTCTATCGCCAAAAAGCGCTCTAAAAAGGATGAACTGAAGAACATGGTATCATCTAAATATTTATAATCAGATTCGACCATATCAATTTTTGTATCGCCTTTTTGTGCGGTAAAATTGTTCAAATCAATATCAAAAACAAATTGCTTTGCGTTGATATAGTTAATTTTTACGATATTATCCTCGTTTTTATAATCAAGACCTATAAGATTAGCAAGCTGTGTCAACGGAATGTAAACCGTTTGACCCTCATTATAAGCATAAACATAATCATCAGCCAAGTAGCCTTGAACAACGGTTTCCAAAATAAGGTCCGTATCCTCGGGACGATAAGCTTCATCTTCACTTTCTTTTACAGACGACTGTTCTTCATCGGTTGTAGCATCTTGAGCAGTTTCAGTTTCATCATTTTCCTGCTCGGCAGATTCCTCACCGGATTCTTCACCTGCACCCTCAACAGATTCTTTTTCCGATTCTTCAGATGCTTCGTCTTCGGAAACGGCGGTTTCTTCGGTTGAAGATTGCTCCTGTTCCTGATTTTGTTTATCCTCAAGTTTTTCAACTTGTGCAGTTTCAGATGCGTCTTGTTTTGTATCGTCCGCTTGCACTGCTTTTGATAAAACTATAAGCAGTGCAAGAAGTCCGAATTTAAACATACTACTTACTGATGTTTGCCTGCAAAATTTCTTTTCCTGTGAGTCCATCTTCTAGTACCAAAGTTGTGGGTTTTGTTTTAACATCTTTTTTCAAAGAAACCGAAACTGTACGCTTTGTGTTCGGCAAATAAATTCTGACATTGTCTGTTCTGCCGATTTCTTCACCTTTTTCATCTTTTACAATAAGTTTAACACGAGAAGAAATGTTACCTAAACGATTTAATACAACTTCAACTTTACCGTCTTTAACTTTCGCACTTTCAACTTCAGTTTTTGCGTACAAATCTTTACCTTTTAAGATAGTAACCGGAATACCGATTGCTTGCAAAACCTTAACCGATACGGACAAAGTATCTTCTTCACCTTCTTCGGTTGCTTTTTTAACTCTGGGCATTTCAACTTCACGAACAACCAAGTGAGTAACGCTTTCACCGTCTGCCATATTACCCAAACCTTTTCTTGCAACTCTGATTGCTTGTGTTTTACCCGGTTTTAAGGTAAATTGTTTTGGTGAAAATACCAAAAAGTCTTTAGCGGAGTTTTCCATAGTTTCAACTTCTTCAAACTTACCTTGTTCGTTTTGTTTGTATTGAACCAAATTTACTCTGTATGTTTGAAGTTCGTTTGAACTGTTCATAATGTTAAGTGTTTGCGATCTTTTACGAGAATTTTCCTCAAAGTCAACAGCCATCGGGAAAATTGTAAAACCTGCATAAGCTTTAGAAACCGCTAAGCAAGCAAGTAATGTATAAAGACATATTTTTTTAAGCATTTTGTACTCCTTAAAATTATATTATTGATAGATTAAATTAACTGTAAAACTTCCGGTATAACTTCCGGCAGGTTGGTCTTTGCCGACATGTAAAGTTGCGCCGACCGCAATATTTTGAGTTGATAACCCGTCACCGGCAGGAAGCGTAAACACGGTAGACGGTGCAAAAGTAAATGTATCAACCGTCATTGAATTTGCATTATCGGAAGTCTTAATTTCCAAACTTTCAGGCGAAACACTTGCCTGAATGGTGCGTCCGGCAACACCGCTTACGGTTGCTTGTCCGGCAGTTGCATCTTTTTTTGAAAGCATGGTAACATTGTTTAATGTCACATTACCATCAGGTGCCAAAACAATTGTACCGGCGGCAGTCGGTGAAACAACCGTACCGAAACTCATATTCGAAATGTTGGAAATTGTAATCGGGTTATCGGTCTCAACCGCAACTTGTAAAGTGGCATCGGGTGTATCATCAATTACGGCAATACCTTCTTCATCAGCCAAACTGTACGGAATGTTGACACTTCCTTTATAGGTATCTGTTTCACAAAAACCCGAAATCTTAACGCTTGCTCCGATATTTATTTTTCCGTTAGGTTGGTCGGGTGTTAAAAGAACGGCTGTCGGAGTTGCCGTAAAATTTGAAAATGTAATGGTGCAACCATCACCTTCAATGGTAGCCGTAGGCATTTCATTGTTAATAAGAACTACTCTGTTTGCAGTTTCTCCCTCGGCAAAATCATATGTAAAGCTTAAAACACCGGCATTTTTAATGTGCGTACCTTGAACAAAAGCTCCTACCAACTCAACATCACCGTTGGTAGCAAGCACCGCTGAAGATTCTTTTTGGGATAAAATTATCTTACCTAAATCCATAAAATCTGTGTTTTCAACAATTAAATCGGCAAAACAAGGCGTTGATGCCAAACATAAAGACATAAATGTAACAAAATTTCTAACTTTAACCATTTGTTTTTCCTGTTTATAAGTTCATAATTACCGAATTTTATAATTATTACGCAAATAAACATACAAGGTTTTATTTTATTTAGCAAGCTTTAATTTCACAAATATCACTATTAATTTCTTCTATATACCGACAGTATAATTGTCCTTGACTTTTTAAAACTTTGTGTTACATTACAATTGTTCTTGTCGCTTTTAGGGCTTATAAGCGAGGAACTTATATCAACCGAGCCGAGGTTAAAACATATTGCAAAAGTTTTTCTTATTGCTTTTGATGTCGGCTCCTATAAGGGAGTTTTTTTAATGCAAAAATACAAATACAAACATGGTTTAAGCATTATGAGAGCACAGCCTTTCCACATCGGCCATGCAAAAATCATTGATACAATGCTTCAATCGTGCGAAAAAGTCACCATCATTTTGGGATCGATTCAAGAACACGGAACATCAAGAAATCCGTTAAATTATACCACCAGAAAAAAGATGATTCAAAACATTTATCGTTCCACACCCGATTATGAACGCTTAAAAATTATCGGTTTGTTTGATATAAACAATCCGGCCGAATGGGGCGAATATGTTTTGGACTTTATCTCCGAAACACTACCCGATTTGCCGATTCCCGATGTTTATTATGCCGGAAGTGCCTACGATTCGCATTGGTTTAAAGACTGTTTTAAGACCATCGAACTGGTTGACCGCACAGACCCTGATTTTCCGTTTGTAACCGGTACCATGGTCAGAGATATGATAAAATTCGGCGACAGTCGTTGGAAAAATTTTATCCATCAGCAAAACCATCAAATTATTGAAGACAATTTTTATCGTAAAAAAGCAATTATATAAACCGTTTCAGTTTTTAGGCATCTGCGTCTTTTAAAGGGCTTATAAAAGACAGATGTAATTTAACCCCAATAAGCCAAGAAAGGGAAAAAACATGACAGAACGCATTTTAATGCGGATAGATTTTCAAAACGATTTTGTTCATCCGCAAGGAAAATTAACCTTAAGCGATACCGATTTAATTGACCGACATCAAAAATTTGCCAACTCAATACAAAAAGGTATGTTTGATATAATTATCGATTCGTATGACACACATTTTCATCAAACTTATCCCCACACTTTGGAAGCAAAAAACTTTCCCGAGCATTGCATTTTCAGTTCTTGGGGTTGGCATTCGGCGGCACCGTTAAAAGAAAATATCAAAACCGTAAATATCTATAAATCGACCACCAACATTTGGAACGAAAAAAACACCTACGACATTTTGTCGCAAGACTGGCAAAACAAAGAGGTTTATTTATGCGGTGTATTAAGTGAAATTTGTGTTTATCAAGCCTTAAAAGGCTTAATTAAACGAAACGCAAATGTTATAATCATTGAAGATTTGTGCAAAGGTATAAATGCGCAAATATCCGACATCTTAGAACATCAGGATTTTCAAGAGCATATCAAAAGAGGTCAACTCAAAAGCATAACTTCGGCACAATTTTTCAGAACCGCTCTTTTAGATAAAAAAATTGAGCATAACTTAGTACATAAAACTTTGGGAGATTAGATATGAGAAACGACCTTTTACAATCGGGAACACCTTTTTATTGCGATTTATACCACTTAACAATGGCACAAGCTTGGTTTTCAGATAATAAACATATGGAGAAAAAAACTTCCGAAGCTTTTTTTAGACGTTGTCCTTTCGGCGGCAGTTATCTGGTTGCGGCCGGTTTGCAAGAGTTTGTCGAATGGATAGAAAACTGGCACATTTCGCAAAAAGATATCGACTATCTTAAAACCTTAAAAAATGCCGACGGATTTAACTTGTTTAATGATGATTTTTTAAGCTTTATCAAAAATCAAAAATTAAACTTAAGCATAAATGCGGTTTCGGAAGGTGAAATCGTATTTCCCAATGAACCGGTGCTAAGTGTCAGCGGACCTTGTTGGCAAGTTGATATGGTAGAGGCAGCTTTTTTAAACATATTTAATGCACAAAGCCTCATTGCAACCAAAGCTTCCCGTATGGTAAATGCGGCTTCAAGTGACGGCATAAAAAGACCGGTGTTGGAATTTGGATTAAGACGAGCACAAGATATGGGATGCTTTTTGCCGACCAGAGCTTCATATATCGGCGGTTGTGTCGGCACCTCAAATGTTGCGGCCGCACAATATTACGGCATTGAAGCAAAAGGAACAATGGCGCATTCTTTTATCATGAGCTATGAAAACGAAGAAGATGCTTTTATATCATACTTAAAATCATCAAAAGGCAATACAACACTTCTTGTTGACACCTATGATACAAAACAAGGTATTAAAAACGCCATTAAAGCATCTGAAAAAACCGGTATCAGACTTGACGGTATCAGAATAGATTCCGGCGATTTAGCCTACTGGTCAAAGTTGGCACGCAAAATGCTTGATGAGGCAAATATGGAACACACAAAAATTGTTGTTTCAAACGATTTGGACGAGTATCTGATTGAAAATCTGGTCATGGTGCAAAAAGCCCCGATTGACATATTTGCCGCCGGTACCAAACTTGTTACCGCCTATGATACTCCGGCTTTAGGAGGTGTGTTTAAAACCAAAGAATATATGTTACAACCAAAAATCAAAATTGCCGAAAACAAGACCACTATTCCCGGTGCCACAAAAGTTGTTCGTATTGTTAAAGATAACAAATTTGAGGGCGATATAATCACTCGCTCATCAGATGAATTGGTTTACAATCAAAAACTCTCAAGGGGAATAAGGTCGTATAAGCTAAATTCTGCTACAACGGAAAACACATATTTTGAAAAAGGAACCGATGCTTATTATTTGCTAAAACCCGTAATGATTAACGGACAAATTGTCGGACAAGATTTAGATTTGAGCTTAAAACAAATAAGGCAAGAAACATTAAGAAACTTGGAAAAATTGGATAATTCTTATAAACGACTTGCCAATCCGCACATATACGGCGTAGGCTTGGAACAAAATTTGTTTGACTTGCAACAATGTCTGATAGCAAAACATCAAGAGAGGTAAAAAATGGAAAATTTGTTAAATGAACTAAAACAAAAATTTAAATCACACTGCGAACAAAACGGATTTACAAAAGTAATTTTAGGACTGTCCGGCGGGCTTGATTCGGCCTTGGTATCAGTGTTGGCTGCCGATGTTTTAGGCGGTCAAAATGTTACCGCAATTATGATGCGAACAAAGTTCACCTCATCTTTGAGTATCGACATCGCCAGAGAAATTGCCAAACTTAACAACTTAAATTATCACGAAATTGATATCCAAAATCTGATTGATATTGAAACAGTGTATTTAAAGAATTTGTTTGGTCAACAACCTAAAAGTATTGTGCTTGAAAACTTGCAGGCAAGAGCCAGAGCAAAACTTTTGATGGCTTGGTCAAATCAGTTTGGCTCTGTGGTGTTGGCCTGCTCAAACAAATCGGAAATTTTAACCGGATATTGCACACTTTACGGTGACACTTGCGGTGCTTTTGTTCCGCTCGGAAACATCTATAAATCGGATATTTTCAAACTGGCCAAATATATTAACGGCATCAATCGAGTTTTACCGCAAGAAGTAATCGTAAGAGCACCGAGTGCCGAACTTGCCTTAAACCAAAAAGACGAAAATTCGCTTCCGCCTTATGACATTTTGGACGACATATTAAAACAATATGTTGATGAAAAATTATCCGTTGAACAAATTGTAAATTCGGGAAAAGATTTTGCCACTGTTGAAAGAGTGATAAAACTGTATCAGACCAGCGCTTTCAAACGCAAACAGTTGCCTGTTTTGTTGTAAATGTAATAAAAAACTTGCATATAATGTGTTAATGTCTTACATTGACACATATTTAACAGAAAGGTAAACTATGAAAATTATATTTTGCGGTGACATTGTCGGCCGCCCCGGCAGAGATGTTTTGTTAAAAAACATCAAAAATATCAATGAAAAATATGCGCCCGATACCATCATTGTCAATGCCGAAAATGCCGCTCACGGTTTTGGCTTAACCCCTGGAATCTGTCGTGATTTTTTTGCTGCCGGAGTTGATGCCGTAACTACCGGAAATCATGTTTATGACCAACGAGAAATTATCCCGTTTTTGGACGATTGCAAAAAAATTGTGCGTCCGCTGAATTTTCCCGATGGCAATGTCGGTCACGGCACTTGCGAAGTTGAATTGGCAAACGGCAAAAAGTTGCTCGTTGTACAAGTAATGGGACGAGCTTTTATGGAAGCTTTGGATTGTCCGGTACAAGCATTGGAAAAAGTTTTAAAAACATACATATTGGGAGCAAATATATCTGCCATTTTGGTTGATATTCATGCCGAAGCCACCGCCGAAAAATTGAGCTTTGCATATTTGTTTGACGGCAGAGTTTCGGTAATTACCGGCACACACACTCATATCCCGACCGCCGATGCCAGAATTTTGCCTAAATCAACCGCATACATTACAGATGTCGGTATGTGTGGCGACTATAATTCGGTTTTGGGCTTTGAGCCGGAAGCTTCAATCAGACGATTATGCAAAAAATTTCCGTCCGAAAGACTTATTCCGGCAAGAGGAGACGGCACACTATATGCCATATATGTAGAAACCGATGATAAAACCGGATTGGCTACACATATTGAACAAGTGGTACTAAAATAGAACAGTGTATTTAAAGTTTTAAATCTAAAAATTATATCGTTTATCGGCTTTTAGCTTTTCAACTTCAATGACACATTTTTTGTATGCGCTGCTGTCTGCACCATATCTGTCGGAAATATCTTTTAATCTTTCATCAAAAGAAAAATCTTCACCATTTGAACCTGTTGTCATATCGGCATAATTTAAAATAAACAATTCATCAGACATATTATCTATGGTTACATTACCATGATTTGCAACTTCTTGCCAATGTTTATATTTTGAGCGCTCTAAAATTTTGCCTCCGATGGCACCATGGTTGCAAACATCATTGCAAAATTCATATCCTATATCGTGTAACAGACCTAACAAAAACATATCTTGAGCAAATTGTTCATCTTTGGGCCTTAATTTTAAGGCTAAATTTTTAGCTTTTCTGGCAACTGCCAAAATATGTTGCCATCTGTTTTGTGTTATCATTTCAAACTCTTTGTTTTTTATTTTGCGCTAATTTCAAAATTGCCGGATTTATTGTCACGGTTTTAGGATTATAAGGTACTTTTGTCGCAGAAGATATACTTATTAATTCATCTGTTTTTTTATGTTGTTTTTCACTGATGCGATTTTTTACAGATGCTAACTTTTCACTGATTAATTTTTCTTTATCTAAAGTTGATAAAGTTTTTTGAAGCTTTTCATCGCTTGCAATATATTTATCAATGCTGTCAAAACCACCTTGAGCCATACAAGTTTGTACAATTTCATTGTTAGCTAAATCTTGAGGACTTATATATTTTTGAGACAAAAGCTGAGCATATGCCGACAATTGTTCTTTGGAAAATTCCGGCTCACAAGTAAGTAAGCAAGTAAGATGCAATATTTGCTCATCGTTTTGCGGTATCATCTTAGGGTTTAGAGCATACTGTTCCAATTTTTTATAAGTATTAGGCATCAAATAAGTCATGGCACCGCCTTTTATAGCCCTTTGTTTTGCAAAGCCTTCTTTTTGGTGTAAGGTGTCAATGGTATATCCCATTTTTGAGCGCCCAATGTTATAAACATCAAAGATTGTTTTTGCATATTCGGGATATTCTTGCATGGTTTTCAATAATGCAAAAGCATCACATTTTCGTTCATCTGTTGTCGGTAGAGTCATATGAATAAGCTCGTGATACAAACCTCGTTTATATAAAATATCCATTCTTTTATCATCGGGAATATTCATAAAATTGTTAAAAGATTCTTTGCTAAGTCCGTCAATATTGCGTGGCATGTCGGTAACTGATTTTGGTTCAAGACAAAGTATCTGCATATTTGATATATGCCTATCAAAAAAATTTGTATTGCTTAGTGCATTTTTATAAATTGCATTTGCATAAAAATTTTCTCTTATTACATCTTTACCATTATCTTGAAACAAAACATCATCTTTATTATTTTCATATGTAAAAGAAATTCCGTGTTGCGACAAAAAATCAAACACGACACGAGCTTTTGCCTCTATATCCGACATAAGAGGATTTTGTTTTTTATAATCAGCAAAATTCTTTTCAAAAGTATGAGCATTTATAACGGCAATATTTGATGATAACCCTATATCTTTGTCTTTTTCATTGGTACCGAAATTATAATTTTCATCTTCATTGCTTTTGGATAATTGCGAACGAATCTTTTCAACCAAAGAAAACAGTTCTTTGGGATAATCTTGATATTTTTCCAAAAAGGAGTCGTATATATTTTTCTCATCCATTACAAATTATCCGCCAAAATTTAATATAATTCATATTATCATTTTGTGACAAAAATGTAAAGGGGAAATATTATATCAAATTTATTTGAGTATTATTTGCAAAATAGCTTGTATCATACAAATCTAAAGTATAATATACGAGTATATTGTTGTCGGATAATTAAATAAAGGATATCAAATGAAAAAAATATTTCTGATTATGGTTTTTATAATAATATCAACAATGTCCGTTATTTATTTTCGGCGTCCTCTTACCAGTGAGGAATTTTTAAATAAATATGATTTATATTCCGATTATCTTGCCGCAATTAAGAAAATAAAAGAAGATGATTATTTGAGTAAATATTTGGATAAACATTTACCCGTTTTTGAAGAATCAATTGAAATAATCATTAACAGTCCTTTTAATAAGGAATATAAAATTGCAAATTTAAAACATATGTTTAATAACAGTCCTTATTATTGGAGAAAAGACAATATAGAGTTTGCAATAAAGTATGACCCTAAGGGAACAATAAAATACCTTGAGAAAAAAACCGATAAATCATTAAGTGATGCATTGCAATTAATGGTTTTATATCAAATATATCAGCCAAAAAAAATAAAATCAAAGCTATATGAAGAACTTACCGATTTTTCTCATCAGCAAATATTGGAATATTTTGCTCAACAAAAATTCCAATCATCATGGCGTTCTGAAGAATATAATGAACTTATAAAAAACGACTACAAAAAATGTTATGCTGAGTTAAAGTGTTTGTTGGATATTTTACCATACTGGATGAATTGGGAAGCAGATTTTACCACATATATACCTTGTGAGATTGCACAAAAATATAATAAAGTCGCATATTTTGATGTAGCCGGCGGCGGACATGGTTCGCAGTCGTTTATAACTTCCGATTGTCCTTTATACTCAAAATATAAATATCCCAAAGAAGTGAATAAATATTATAATATGCTGTTTCAAGAAAGTATGCCGTATTCTGATGGTAGTATAAGGTTTTTGTATTATGCGAGAACGAATTATAAATCTTTAACAGATACATATTCTCCAAAATTTGATATGCCAAAACAAACCGATTGGAAAGATTTTCCTTATACTAATTGGTCTGTCAAATCTTATTACACTTTCAAAAAATATAATGAAGTTTTAAATTATGGCATCGGATATAAAAAAGCGTTAGAAGAACTTACCGACCACTATGTTAAAAATTTTAATGTAAGTCAAGAACAAGCATATAATACAGCTTTATACACATTACAAATTCCCTCAATGGATAAATACGATTTGATTTCAAAAGACAATCTGAACTATATGCTGTTAACCGGACAAGATATTGAAGAAATATTAAACAAACATAACAATTTGAAAAATTATCAAAATCTTTTGCATTTAAGCATTGCACACCCGAAAAATCTTCAACATCTTATAGAACTGGGACAGGCCGAAAAATCTTTCGATATAGATTATAATTCCACTTGGTACGGCAAAACACCTCTAATGATTGCGGCTCAATACGGCTATTTAGACAGTGTAAAAATATTGTTGGAAAACAATGCAAATATAAATAAACAAACACAAAACGGTGATTGTTGGAGTGAATATGGCTTAGAGTGTATCTATAACGGTAAAAGAACAGCATTGATGTATGCCCTTCAAGAAGGACAATTTGAAGTAGCTAAATATTTAATAAAAAACAATGCCGATATAAGTTTAAGAGACGATAAAAATAATTCAGCATTAGATTATATGCTGGGTATTGCCCCTCTCAGAGGCACTAAAAATCTTGATATAGCAAGTGGAATTGCCGGACATAAAAATGATGATACACCTAAAAGTCCGTTTACCAAGGAACAACAAGAATATTTATTGCCTTTATTAACACCCGCAGAAAATGAAAACATTATTTCAAATTGATGCGGATGTTAAGGCAAAATTAAATTTACACTCGTGGAACTTCGGTTAAGATTTTTTCATTGGCAAATGCAAAAATTCGCCTGATTTGAAAATAGTCATCAATGTCTTTAAAATCCATACTTTTCATAATTCCGCCGGCTTCTTCCACAATGAGCGCACCGGCAGAATAATCCCACGGCGAAAGCTTAAACTCGCAAAAATATCCTATACGACCGCAAGCAACATTGCAAAGCTCCAATGCGGCAGAACCGCAGCGCCTGATATCGGTAGATGCATAAAAACATTTTTTTGCATAATCAAATACCATTTCAATTTCCGATAAATCATTAACGCATGTTCCGAAAGTTACCAAAGTGTTAGCCAAATTATCTTTTGTTGTCTGAATTTTTACCCCGTTTAAGGTTGCTCCTTTACCTCGTTCGGCACAAAACATTTCATCTAAATACGGATTATAAACCACACCCAAAATCGGAGTTCCGTCTTTTAACAAAGCAACCGAAATCGAACTGAATTTACAACCTTTGCTAAAATTTGTCGTACCGTCAATCGGGTCGCAAACAAAACAATATCCGTTCTTTTGATAATATTGATCCCCTTCTTCTCCCAAAAACGAAGCAACAGGCATAATTTCTTTTAACTTTTGTTGTAATATGCCTTGTATTTTTACATCATATTCCGTCAGTAAATTTCTTCTGTCTTCATTTTTAAATTGCACATTATTTATTTTGGCATTTTTAATAATATCACCGCATTCTCTGACAACATTTATAATCGATTGTAACATAACAATTCCTTTCAAATAAAAGTTAATATAATCATACTTTTTGTATGATATATGCTAATTAATAAACAAACAAGAGGATAATCAACTCTATTAGCATAAATATGAAAACCGTACGGTAATTTTTCCTCAAAACCGAGAGCAAAATTTATTCTGTCATTTGTATATGTTTCATCTTTAGTTTTTCCATATTAAATTTAATTTCAACTTATGAGGGGACTCAAAGTCCCCTGTCTCGTTCATTTTCTCATTATGTTTACCTTATTTAAAACTCCGATTGTGAATACATAATATACCTTTAAAATACTTGACAAAAGATTTTAATATGATTATTATGATTATATTGAATAATAAGGTTAGGTAAGAAAGGAGACAAAAAATGACAGACAGATTTGGTTTTAAAACAGAAAGAGATGCAGAGGGAAAGTTTATAATAGAAAACGATACTCCGAACAAAAAAGCACATCATTTTTATCGCCAAAAAGGCGGAAGTCTTTATTTTTGTACTGAACCTGGTGACAGTTTAGTAGAAGCTATGAAAATTTGCTTAGAAGCCTCTAAACAAGAGCAATGCAAAGTTAATTACAACAGTTCATTAGGAATAACACAACTGTTTCCGGAAATGAATGAGCAGGAGGCCTTAAATAGTTTGATTTGTTGTAGGTTTAGTAAAGAACCATCTCAAGATGCAATGAAAATGAGAATAGATAAAATGAAAGCCCAACTAACAGCTCCTGAAAGCATTGATTTTAATGATTTTTATTTACTTGATCAATTTAAAAAAAGTGGATCTAAAAAAATAATAGATTTTTGTAAAGCTAACGATATAGACCCTGCAGCCTTGAAAATGCATTATGATTTAGCGGTTGATTATGCCACATCTAAGGGAGGATCATACGAAGTGCAGGTTGCAAGAGGGACTGAACATTTTGGACTTCCGGAGACTATAACAAAAGAGAACATACCGGAATTAAAAAAGAGACTTGTTTTATCAAGGGATGATCCCAGAGTTGCTACTATGGGAAACAAAACCTTATCAAGGGATTATCAACGGGAATAAAACTTCAAAAGTCCGATAATGGATGGAAACAAACTGTTTTCGTGAATGGTACAATCGGACTTATTGTATTTCAGCCCTAACAATGCAAAAACCGCCTTTGAATAGGCGGTTTTCAAAAATGGTACGCTTTGCTTTGCGATTATCGGAGAAGAAAATTACGATGAATATAGGCGGTTGGAGTATAAGTTGGAGTTGCTTTTAGACCAAAACGACCAACAAGAAGCAAACAATTTAATTTGTTAGAAATTTAATTCTGTTATGTAAATTTTAGTATTTATGTAATATATTTCTACCATAACGTCTAAAAAATGTTACAAAGACATCAACAAAAAGGAATTCTCATGGTATTAAAAAATAAATTAAACATCACAAGCCAAGTTGAACTCAATAAAACAGAGGAAAAAATCAGCAAAAAAAAAGCCATAAAACTTTTTGACAGTGGAAAAATAAATAAAATTAATGCCGGAACTGTTGAGGGACTACAGCAAATACACAAATTTTTATTTGAAGATATTTATGATTTTGCGGGTTTTATACGCAATGTAAACATATCTAAAGGTAATTTCCGTTTTGCTCCGGTTATGTATTTAGAGCAATCATTAAAAAATATAGAAAAAATGCCGCAATCCACTTTTGATGAAATTGTTGAAAAATATGTAGAAATGAATATAGCGCACCCATTCAGAGAGGGAAACGGGCGCGCAACCAGAATTTGGCTTGATTTAATCTTTAAAAAAGAACTGAAAATGGTTGTGGATTGGGATAAAATTGATAAAGAAGATTATTTGTCGGCAATGGAACGTAGTCCAGTAAAAGATATTGAAATTAAACATCTTTTGAAAAATGCCCTGACTGATAAAATTGATGAGCGTGAAATATTTATGAAAGGTATTGATGCCAGTTATTACTACGAAGGCTATGATGAATATGACATACATAAGTTATTCTCGTAACTTACGCAAATCCACTTGCGCTTATCGGACTGAAAATTACAATGAATATAAGCAGTTAATTGAAAAGATTGCATATTTATGGAATCTTTATAATTTATAACCTAATGCCTTAAAAAGCATTTCAAATTCCTCATTGTGCATCAAAAGAGTTTCATCTTCGGTCTTTATCATATACCTAAACTCATCAATAGGAATATACTTAACCTCGGAAACTTCATCTTCTTGAAGTATGATTTTATCTAAATTCAATGACAACCGAAGTAAATAGACATCATTAAATTCATTGTTGATAAATGTTGCTTTTGGCTTACTTGAACTTTTTCTTGTTCCTATAAGAGCGAGCTGTGAAGGCAATATATCTACACTTAATTCTTCTTTTATTTCCCTGATTGCGCCTGATAAAGAATCATCACCAGCAGTTAAATGTCCGGCACTAGAAATATCCCACATATTAGGGTGACTATCTTTATTCGGACTTCTTTTTTGTAAAAGAATTTCATCTTTATCATTCACTACCCATATATGAACAGCCTTATGCCAATCACCATCTCTATGAACTTCTGAACGAGCTTTGGTTTTTCCTGTTTTATGTCCTTGCTCATCTAAGATATCAAAATATTCTATCATTTATTACTCCCTTTCTGCTTTTATAACAGATAAAATAAAAAAAGAAAATAAAAAAATCCGATAATTGATGAAAAAATGCCATTTCAGAGAACGAAACAATCGGACTTTTGGAGATTCAGCCCCACAAAGCAAAAACCGCTCTTTTCGGAGCGGTTTTCAAAACTGGTGCCGCTGATAAGAATGTAAATTCCCATTGGCTATTTAGCCAACGGGCCCCTTTCGCGTCGTAAGGTTCAAACTTCGTACAAAACTAAGCTATTCGCTAAAGTTTTGCACTCGTTTTCACCAACTATCCGCTCCGGACTTTACTTCGTAAGTCCGCTTCTAACCATCTTCAATACCATTTCAAAAAAGCCTCCACAAGGGAGGCTTTATTGAAATGGTGCGCAATAGTTTGCGATTATCGGACTGATTTTTATGGTGAATATAAGCAATTGGGATACAAGTTGAAGCTATTTAAAAGTATTGACAAACGCCCTAAGTAGCTTTATAATTTAACAAATATATCTTTTATAAGGAGATTACAGTATGCCTGGTGATGATATTTTTATTGGAACATCTGATGAAAATTTAGTTTTTTCTAAATATTCCTTAAAAAATAATTCTTTAGTTGCCGAACGTGAACGTTGGTCAACATATGATGTTGACGCTGTTCTTGAATCATCTTGGACAGATGAGTATGAATTATCAAGAGATGAAGCGTATGCCTTAGAAAGGGCAGCAACATCAGATAAAAGAAAAATACGTAGACATGGCGTTAATTTAGCTGATTCGTTTAATTCGAATAATATTGAAGAAAGAAAAGAACTGCTTGCCAAACTTGAAAAAGAGATTGTTATTGCCAGAGCAAAGAATATTAAATCTATTGCAAAGCAAAACACTAAAGTCCGATAATTTGTAAAAAATTATCGTTTTCAAGAATTGAACAATCGGATTTTATATGATTCAGCCCTGATAAAGCCAAAAGGCACCTTGAAAGGTGCCTTTTATAAAATGGTGCCGCTGATAAGAATGTAAATTCCCATTGGCTATTTAGCCAACGGGCCCCTTTCGCGTCGTAAGGTTCAAACTTCGTACAAAACTAAGCTATTCGCTAAAGTTTTGCACTCGTTTTCACCAACTATCCGCTCCGGACTTTACTTCGTAAGTCCGCTTCTAACCATCTTCAATACCATTTCAAAAAAGCCTCCACAAGGGAGGCTTTATTGAAATGGTGCCGCTGATAAGAATCGGACTTACGACCCCGTCATTACCAATGACGTGCTCTACCACTGAGCTACAACGGCAAAATAATTTATTTAGGTTGCCGTAGAGCCCGTCATTTAATGACGTGCCTTCGGCATCTAAGCTCAATGCGGTCGCTTTACGCTTCCCTGTTTCGCTAAGATGTTCCGAAGAACTTGCAGACAAATTTGATACTTTTGTATCAAATTTGCTTAGCGTTACCACTGAGCTACAACGGCATTATATACCAAATTCAACAGCAACATACACAATGCTTTTTTAAAAAGCAACATATTTTTTTTATTTTTCTTACTTTTTTTACTTATCTTTGTTTATAAAGGCTGTGGATAGTCTTATTGAGTGTTTAAAATTTGTGTAAAAAAAATTATAATATGACCGATTTAAATGTTTTTGTAAGGTGTTTTTATTATGAGCCAAAATCAAGAAGATAAAAAAATTCCGGATTTTTTGCAAGAATTACCTGTGCAAGAAATCAATCAAACCCATCAAAATTTACCGCATAAATCATCATTTTTGCAAAAAATATTTCTGATTGTTTCTGCTTGTTGGTTTGCTTTTATACTTCTTTATATCCACTTTTTGTTAGGTTGGGATTCTTTATCTGTTATACTTCCTTCCGAATTTATTAAATTTTTGGCACTTAGCATCATTGTACTGTTGCTTATTTTATTGCTGATTTCTATGGTATTCAAATCATATACTTTTGCCTCTCAAGCAACATTGTTAAATAAGGTTATTTTTTCGGAAGATAAAAATGTGTTTGAACAGATGATAAATCAGGCATTAAGAGAACAAATTGATAACCTTACAAAAACTGCATCAAATATCAGTATGCAAAATGAAATTTTGAAAAACGAACTTACAACCAAAGCGCAAGATTTTGAAAATATTAATTCTTCTTTGGAAAAATGTTTTTCGCAAAATATGACAACTCTTTCCGATAATATCAAAAATATGCTCTCGGAATATAAAACAGCTGCACAAACCGCACAAGATTTTTCAACCAAAGCCGATGAATTGAAAAACTCTGCCGTAAATTTAAGTTCACAATTAAATCCGCTTATCAACGAAACCGTTTCAACCGCAGATTATCTTAAAAATATCATTTCCGAAAGCAAAGGATTTATTGAAAATCATTTAACGGATATGCAAAATTTTGCAACAACCAATCAGGAATATTTGCAAAAAATGATGCTTTTGTTTGATGAAAAAACATCAAAACTTGAAAAAACATTTTTACAAACTGCTGATAATTGCGAAGAAATTTACAAGCGCCTTGACAGTTCTGTATCACACATTGAAAACAGCTTAAAAACTCATAAACAAATGGCTCAGGAACAATCTGCCTTAATAGATAAAAATTCAAACTATCTTGATAATAAACTCGGTGAATATGGCAAGCTTATCAGTATGGAAGTTGAAGCTATGATTGAACGCTCCTCAACTCTTGATACAAATGTTGATAATCAGGTTAAATGTTTAAGTGTTGCCGGTCAAAAAATTGCTCGCATATTAGACGATGCCAATAATTCTTTGGAAGAAAAATCCGTAAATGCAATGCAAACTATCGAAAAAACCATCAATAAACTTGAAAATGAGTTATCTAAACTCAATGAATTTATTGCAAAAACCGAAAATAAAAATGATGAAATTAAATCTGCCGCCGAAAAAATAACCGAAAAAATCGGTGATTTGAGCTTGGATTTAGGCTTAAAAGTTGATGATTTAAAAATAAGAGCCGTTGAAGCTATCGATAAATTCAACGAAGTTAATGCCGTTGTAAAAACCAACACAATGCAATTGTTTGAAAGTGCCGACATAATTGTAAATAAAGGAAAAGAAGGCTCAAAATCACTTGAAAATCAATATGCAAGCATTGTTTCGGCTTTAGCAAAATTTGATGATATCAAAACCAAAATCAGCCAAATTGAACAGGGTATAATTTCAACATCTGACAATGCAGGAAATTCGTTTAAGCAATATCAGGAGCAAATTAAAAGCCTTAAAACCGCTATCAATGAACAAATTGAAGAACTTGATAATCATAAAATTCGCTCCGAAAGACATTTAACCGAATTAAAACAACAATATAACTCTTTTAGTATGGCAAACTTTATGAATGAGTCTTCCGAGCTTGTAACAAGGCTTGAAAACTTGAGTGTTGATATAAATAAATATTTTAACAGCGATGAAGAAGATGATTTGTGGAAAAAGTTTTACAGCGGTGACCATGCGGTTTTTGCTCGTAATATTGTGAAAAAGCTCAACCGAAAACAGATTGTTAAAATTCGTGATGAATATGAAAAAAATGCTGATTTCAGAGTGCTTACCGATAAATATATTTCAGATTTTGAAACCTTAATTACGGCCGCTCAAAATGCCGAAAAATCTGAGGTTGTTTTAGCGATGATTTCGGGAGCCGATATCGGAAAAATATATTATGTCATAGCCAGAGCAATAGACAGGTTAAAATAAACATGAAAACATTTTCAAATTTTACGAGTAATGTATTTTTAGCTCCGATGGCCGGTATTACCGATGCCCCGATGCGAAATATAGTGCATCAAAAATGTGCTCATAAAGTTAATATTGTTTCGGAAATGGTGGCAATTAATGCACTTTCAAGAAAAAATGCAAAAACTTATAAAATTGCCGATGTCAGAAACGAGCCCTATCCGGTAGTTGTTCAGTTGGTGGGGGCAACACCTGAGTTGTTTGCCGATGCGGCTCAACTGGCGGTTGAACTCGGTGCTTCGGCAATTGATATCAATATGGGTTGTCCGGTAAGAAAAATTACCACATCAGGAGCCGGTTCCGCTTTGATGAAAGACCTTAAAACCGCCGAAAAAATTATAAAATCGGTTAAAAATGCAGTCAATAAAGATGTTAGTGTAAAGTTCAGAAAAGGCTGGGACGAAAACAGCGCCAATGCGGTAGATTTTGCAAAAATGTGCCAAGATAGCGGAGCTTCATATATCACAATTCACGGACGAACAAGAACTCAGGGATATTCAGGCGTTGCCGATTGGAATATAATAGAAAAAGTTAAAAATGCGGTACAAATTCCGGTTATAGGTAACGGTGATGTAACCTCAGTTGAAAGTGCAAAAGAACTGATTGATAAAACCGGAGTTGACGGAGTGATGATAGGTCGTGCCGCACTTGGTAATCCGTGGCTTTTAGGACATATTTTTGATTATTTGGATACCGGAAAAAGACCTGATAAAATTTCAACCGAAGAAATTTTGAACACTGTTATAAATCATATCAATTTATTAAAAGACTACTATGGTGAAAGTTTGGCCGTAGCATTGTCAAGAAAATATGTATGTTGGTATTCCAAGAACTTTTACGATGCCAAAAAATTTAGAGAAAACTATATGAAAATAAGCGAATATCAGACCGCTTTAGATGAAATAAGAAAATATTTTACTTCAGCCGTAAGGGAGGAAAAATGAAAATTATCGTAGGCGGAGCCGGAAGTGTCGGCCGAAGCATTATCGGATATTTAAGCCGAGGCAGTAATGATATTGTGGTTGTAGATACCAATCAGGATAAGTTAAACGAAATTTCACGAGAGTTTGATATTCAGCCTGTTTTAGGTTCAATTTCACATCCGGATATACAAGAAAAAATCGGTGCCGAAACGGCTGATATTTTAATTGCGGCAACATCAAACGATGAAGTAAATTTGGTTGCCTGTCAGGTAGCATACAGCTTGTTTAATGTACCTAAACGCATTGCCAGAATTGATTCTTCATATTTTTTAAACCCGATGTGGAACACTTTGTATAACGAAAAAAGCCTGCCGATAGACTTGGTAATTTCCCCCGATAATGAAATCGCCGAAGCAATTTTACGGGTAATAGATATAGCCGGCACCAAAGAGGTTTATCCTTTGGCCGATGATAAAATTTATGTAATCAGTTTTAAGTGCAACAACAACTGCCAACTTTATAATTTTACGATTGAAGATATTTACGAAAATTTTAAAGATAAAAAATTTCATATTTTACAAATTTTACGCAACGGACAAAATTTTTATCCCAAAACCGATGAAGTGCTTAAATGTAATGACGAAATATATATGCTTGCTTATAAAAAAGACATTGTTTCATTGTTGCATGATTTTGGTATTGAACAAAAAATAAACGAAAATGTGGTAATTTTCGGTGGCAATGCCATCGCTCAAGATTTGGCGCAAAAACTTGAAGATAATGACAATATTTTAAGCTGTAAAATCATCACCAATAACGCAAAATCCGCTTCCAGATTGGCTGAAATTTTGGATAAAACGGTGGTGATACAAGGTGAAATGATGAGTGATGTTATCTTAAAAGATGCCGGTATTGACAGTGCGGATATAACAGTTGCCGTAACCGAACAAGATAAAGATAACCTGTTGGTTTCGTTGCTTGCTCATCATAATCATATATGCTCAACGGTTTCACTGGTAAATTCAAGAGCTTACGATAGTCTGATTGATAATATAGGTGACAATATTATCATTGACCGTTCGGCAGTAACCATTTCAAAAATTTTGCAAGATATAAGAAAAACCGGACTAAGTAACGCATATTCATTAGGCCGCGGTTTTGGAGAGCTTTGGGAAATTAAGCTAAAAGAAGACCAGCCGGTAACCGGTAAAAAAATTTCCGATTTAAATATGCCCGAAAGGTGTAAAATTGCGGCTATTTTACGCAATGATGAAATTATATTAAAATATGATGATATAATATTGTCCGAGGGAGATATTTTAATTTTGTTTGTAAATCCCTTGGGAATTAAAAAAATGGAACAAATTTTCGGTTATTAATGCTTGACGAATAATAAAAATTTTGATACCCTAAAGCAAAGATATCTTTATATTGGGAGAATTATCATGAGAAAATTACCTTGGTTGATGTTAGCTCTTGTAATGGTTTTATATACCTCAATTGCTCACTCTCGTATATGTTTTTTAGCCGATACAGATTGTCAGGAAGGAAAACTTGAGGTTTCTTTAAGTCAAGGTATAGACTGTTTTAAACAAAACTCATCTTGGAAACATGAAAGTAAAAGATGTAATGTTTTAACATATACTTCGGTATGTAATGATAAGACCGGCAACTATTTTGAAGAAACAGGGTGTACGGCCGGATATTCTGATATGACCAATCCCGATATAAATGGTATGTATACTTGCTCCACATCTTTAGAATGCGGCAGATGTTGTAAAGATGAAGATTTGTTATGTAAGAGCGAATATAAAGTATGTCAAAGCCCGACCAAGCCCGCACAAGTTAATGCCAATAAAACCTGTAAAGAAAAAACCGAAGATGCGGTTGATAAATTTACTTTATGTTATTGTGATACATCTGAATATAAATATAATAAGTCAAATTGCGGTGGTGCGGGTCTTGCTTTAGATGGTGATTCTTGCACAGGCGATAACGGCACTTGGTACAAATCTTGTAAATGTGCAAGCGGTTATACAAAAGTTACCGCCTCTAACATTGGTTGTCCGAGTTCATGTAAATATGGTTGTTCAAGCTTAGGTAACACCACTGATGTTCCTTTACCTGATACATCATATTTTTGTTGGACAGGGGCTGAGTGTGCACCAAAACCAGCCAATGTTTGCCCATTGCAAGGTCTTACTCAATACTCTGATTTTGATAATTATTGGTCCGGATATGATGTTGTAGGAAGTTGTAATAATTTAACGGTTAATTGTACTGATTTAGGATATACCACAGGTACCGTTCCATCAAATTATAAATGCAAAGACGGAACAGATCCGTACAGATGCCCGTTCGACCACGAGCAAGTTTTCTGTGAATCGGGTGTTTGTGATTATTATACAAAATCTGATTGTGAAAATGCGAATAACGGTTTTATTTGTGCTCAAAATTCTGCTGATGTTTGTTTTGAAACCTCTGGTTGTAAAGCGGGATATTATCTTTCTGGTAATTCTTGCTTAGCATGTACTTACATCGACCAAACATCTTGTGAAGATGATTATGCAAATTCTGTTTGTACCGCCGATACTTACGGATGTTATCAACCAACAGGTTGTAAAACAGATTATAATAAAACTTGTTCATCAGATCAAACTCTGACAAATACTGATGATTTTGGTTGTGGTAAGTGTTTGAATACATTAATTGACTGTGCAATTGGTGATGTTTTCTACTCGGACGGAACATGTTCAAGTGTTGAAAAATATAATAGTTCAAAAACCGCTGTGGGTGTTGTATACGCACTTTCTGATACTAAAGAAGGAACACCTTGGACAACCAAGAAAGCTGAAACATCTCGTTCAAAATATGGTAGAATTATCAATTTAAGAGATTTGATAAAAGACAGCTATAGTTCTTTTGACCCTCAATATCCATATGGTAAGTTTGCTGATATGCCATTTGGTTTATATGATACTGATATAAGCGGAATAACGAATTATGGTGATACATCTTTATTAAATTCATTCCAAAATAACAATAGTGATTTATATAATGGAAAATCAAACACATCAAAGCTTTCACAGTCTGTATCATCTTATTTATCATGTGTTGATGGAAGTATATCGCAGGGTACAGAAGCATATAATCAGTATTGTGTACCTACAGCAGCTAATGCGGCTTTATCATTCTATCCACCGGAAGTAAATCAAAATGATTCTGTAGTCGGAGCCGGAAAATGGTATTTACCATCAATTGGTGAATTGGCATTATTATATGGTTTAGATGTATCACTGATGACAAAAGGAAAATATTCATATACGGGAGCAACAGGTACAACTCTTGAAAAAATTAATAATACACTTAATGCTCTAAGTAGTAAAGGTGTTGAAGCGGATACTTTAAGAAACGGATTTTATTGGTCATCATCAGAAGATGATAATTATAATACTTGGAGACTTAGTATGAGTAGCGGTGAGCGCAGTCCGTCTGATTTTAGATTTGATGCCTATTATGTTAGAACAAGTATGATGTTTGAAATTAAGCCTGTAGAAGAAAAATGCATCATGCCCCACTGGAGTAATTACTGCTACGAAGAATATGGCGACATAGAAAACTGTAAGAGTATATATGAAGGTACAGAGTGTAGCGGTGATTATTGTATTCAGTTTTGTGAATTATCATACAATGGATGTATTGAATATGGATATACTCTTTCTGAAACATATGGGTGTGATTATGTATGTACTTACACCGACAAACAAGATTGTGAGTATAAAAAATCAAATGCTATTTGTAGTTTAAATTCTATCCACTGTTATCAACCAACAGGTTGTAAATCAGGGTATTCTGAATATAACGGACAATGTATAGAAGAATGTAGTGCTCAATTTAGAACATGTATGGATGAATATGGTAATAACACTTATGATGAATGTGAAGGTATTTGTTATGGCGAATCATATATGTGTGAAGGTATGTACGGAGAAGGATGCTATAATGAATGTTCGAATGTTTCTGGTGATGAGAGTTTTCTTGAAGGTTGTGCAATAGGTTGTGAATATGACCCTTTAGTTTATGATTGTGATGCAATGTACACTAGACTTAATAATGCTTCTAAATATGAATATGTATTAAATTGTGCTAGTGGTATGTGTGTAACTAGTCTTAATTCTGATTGTACATATGCTAATTCAGCTGATTTAGAAGAAACCGCTGTTTATTATAATGAATGCCTATGTGAATTATCATATAATTTCATAGGAAGTTATGATAATTGCCAATTGTATCAAACTTATGATGATTGTGAGTGGGTAAGTGATTATGATATGGAAACAGAATGTAATAATATGGCTTCTACTATCAGAAGCATATACAGTAATCACAATCAAAAATGTCCGAGTCAGAGAGTTACTGCCCCATCTTTTGATTGCTCAGGCGGATATGATAGTGATGGTTTTTGGTGTTAAGTACTAATTTATTTAATATTTATTGATATCAGTAACAATTATCCACAGACTAAACTGGCGGATGATTGTTACTGTTGATATCAAGCTATGTTAAAATTCGTTCCTTCGTAAATATTTTTTATACTATACAATTATGCAAGATATATAACAATCAAATAAAAAATACTTGTAAATTTTTTTATTATATCTAATATATAAAAAAATTATGGGAGAAAAATTATGACTGATAATGCAATGTATGATTTTGTGGTTAATGACGAAGATGAAGTTATGCTCTTGTTATATGCCGGTAATACCGAGCCTGAAAATGCCAGATTTGTTATTGATTTAGAAGAAAATAAGGCTGAACTTTATCGTAACGAAACCGAATGTGTGGTTTTAGAAAATATACCTGATGACATTTTTGATAGTCTTGTTGATGCCGACAAACTTCTGGTTTGTGAAATTTCCAATACCGAAAATGATGAAGACAGCGAAATTGTTTTTGCTTACGAAGCTGATATCGAAGATTAAACTATCTTATATTAGAATTTCTGAAATGTGCATGCGTAATGGCAATTGCCAACGCATCTGACGAGTCATTGTTTTTTGGTTTTATATTGCCCAGTAAAATTTTTACCATTGCTTCAACTTGTGATTTTTCGGCTTTACCTACTCCGACAGTGGCTTTTTTAACCTTATTCGGCTCATATTCGCTTAAACTGATTTGATAAGTTCCGGCGGTTAAAATTACCACCCCTCTTGCCATACTGAGCTTTAATGAACTTGCCGGATTTGAGTTTAAAAAAGTTTGCTCAATTGAAGCTTCATCAGGTTTATATGTTTCAATTACATTACATAATGTTCGATAAATGATATCAAGCCTTTGTTCAATCGGAAGTTTGGCATCGGTTGGGATAAAACCGTCAGCAACATATTTCAAACGATTGTTATTTACCTCAATAATACCCCAGCCGGTTGAGGAAAGGCTGGGGTCAAGTCCTAAAATTTTTACCAATTTATTCTTTTTCCAACTCAGCCATAACCGAATCTGCTATTTGCCCATTGTGGTATACATGTTGAACATCGTCGTCATCTTCTAGAGCATCAATAAAATCCAAGAATTTTTTGGCGGTTTCAACATCTGTAATATCAACCTTAACGGTCGGTTTAAAATCAAGCCTTGAAGCAGACGGTGTTCCGAACTTTGCTTCCAAAGCTTCCGTAACTACGGCCAAATCATCAGGTAAAGTTTCAATTTCATGAAAACTTTCATCTGATACAACATCGTTTGCACCGGCTTCAAGAGCAGTTTCAAACATTGTATCGGCATCGGTAACACTTGCCGGATATTGAATAAAACCGATGCGTTCAAAGTTAAACGCAACCGAACCGGTTTCACCCATTGCACCGCCTCTTTTACCGAAAATTGTACGAACATTGCTGGCTGTACGATTTTTATTGTCGGTTAAGGCTTCAACAATCACTGCTGCCTTGTTAGGAGCAAATCCCTCATAACGCATGGAAACAAAGTCTGCTCCGCCGGCAGTTTGTGTTGCTTTGGCAATGGCGCGTTCAATGTTATCTTTAGGCATACTTTCAGCACGAGCTGCCTGAATTGCCAAACGCAAACGAGGGTTTTTATCGGGTTCGGGCAAACCGCTTTTTGCCGCAACCGTAATTTCACGAGCCAATTTTGCAAACACACGAGCTTTTTTTGCGTCTTGTGCTCCTTTTCTGTACATAATGTTCTTAAACTGGGAATGTCCTGCCATTTTTATCTCCTAAAATTTTTTATATTTTTTTATTTTATATCTTATGCTTTTATTTCTCGCAAGAGTTTTTTTTATTTGTATTCATTTCTAACAAGCTCACCCTTAACAAGCAAAAATGCCGGTGTTTTATCACCGAAATTGCGGTGCTTTTGCGCCAGATTTATGGCTTCATAATCCGGTTTTAAATCTTTTAACGAGCTTTTTTTCTTATTTTCAGGCTTAACTTCCGATTTTATTTCTTTTTGCGGTGCTTGTTCTTGCACAATTTGCTCTTGTTCGTTTTGGGCTTCGTCTTCTTTGTTTTTGTTTACTTTGATTTCAGCCGGTGTTTTTAAAATTTTATCCAATATGTCTTGAGTTTCTTTTGAACGACGATTGGTAAACACAATATTTTGCTTATCCGCCGGCAATTTTTCCAAAATTTGCTCCAAATTTGCCAATTGATGCTTTTTCTTGATAAGATTGATGTCATCAACAACCAAAATATTTATTGAGTTAAAATCTATTTTGCTTTCAGCCGAAATATCAAGCAACAACTCCGGTGTGGCAATAATTACATTAGCCTCTGAGTTGATTTCTTGACTGTTGTCGCAAATTGTTTCTTCACAAATCTCGTGATATTTGTTAAACACGGCCAATCTGTCGGAAATTATCACTGATTGTGAAGAATCTGCGGTAATAATCAAAATATTTTGCCCTTGACGACGAGATATAATTTCAATAAGCGGAAAAACATATGAGCAGGTTTTACCGCATCTGCCTGGGGCAATGGCAAAAATATCTTTTCCTTCCAAAATTGAAGGAATTACATCAATTTGAACTGTTGTCGGTTTTTTTATACCGGCTTCTTCAATGGCTTTAATGGTTTTTTCACTCAAACCTAAATCTTTAAAATTCATTTCATATCCTTTTAAATTGCTTTACAAATTACGGGTATAATATAACCTCAAGTTTAATAGTCAAGTTTTATATATTAAAAGCTCCGTTTTTTCGGAGCTTTTTTTACATAAAATTTTATCAGGCCTGAATTTTTGTTTCCGGAACTTGTTTATTTTTTTTATTGACACTGATTTTTTTATATTTATGTTTTTCGGTTTGAGATTTAGGTATATTCAAGGTTAAAACTCCGTTTTCATACTCGGCATTTGCCTTATCATAATCTAAATCCAAAGGAAGCGGTATGGTGCGTTTAAATGTTCCATACGATATTTCCTTAAAATAATTATTTTTAGTGTTTTCTTCGGTTACACATTGTTTTTCACCTGAAATTGTCAAGTATCCGTCATCAGATATTTTCAAATCGATATCATCTTCTTTTATACCCGGAATTTCGGCAACAACCATAACCGATTGTCCGTTTTCGCTAATGTCAATTTTAGGCTCAATATTTCCCATATCGGCATTACCGAAATCAAAAAAATAATTCCACAAGCTGCGAAAATCGTGCATATGATTAGAACTTGTGCTTAACGCATCTTGTTTTTTGTTTGAACTTGAAACAATGTCATTCATAACATCACTCCTTATCAAAATTGATTAATAATCAAAGCGTTCTTCTTCAATTTCAATTACTTCTTCATCTGCAGGTGCCGCACTTTTACAACCGCATCCGCAACCGCCTTTTGAAGCATTTGTTTTGTTTGAATCTTTAGGATAAGCACTGCTTGTAGCATTTTCGTTACTGTTGGTTTGAGTTGTAGAATGTTGATTTTTATTAAACATATTTTCCTCTCTTTCTTTGTTTGAATTTTAAAGATTATTAGTTTATTTGCAATAAAACTGCACTAAATAAAATATGTCGATATTTTACTTTTTTAATCTAAACAATAGTCTAGAGAGATTGCTTATTTTACAACTTTTTTCTTTCTGAGTTTAAGTCTTGTAAGTTTATCGCTTACAACAGATGTATCTTTTCCGGTTTTGGCCAAACGGTCATACATTCTTTCAATTTCTTTTTCTAAATATGCGGTTTCGATTTCATCATCTAAAGTTTGTTTTTCTTGGACAGTTCCGTTTATCCTTACATTTTCGATTTGAGCAAAAATATCTTCAACAAAAACATTTTTTTGCTGTTTTAATTTATAAAAATACGGCAATTCATAAACAAGTTGTCTTGCATTTGCATATGCCTGTTTAGAGTTTTCACACTTATTGTATCTTAATTTTAAGAGCCGGAATGCAATTTCAAGTTCTTCATTGTTATCAACCACAATAAACGGCACCGGATCGGCAAATCCGGTTTGGCTGATAGCTTTTAAAAACTCCAATAAGTGATGAAAAAAACCGTTCACATTATATATTATAAACGGCTTAATATCCAACAATCCGTCTTGCATGGCTACACAATCATAAGCAAGTTCATCAAGTGTGCCCACACCTCCGGGGGCAAAAACCACAAAATCTGCCGCCAAAAGTTTTTGTTTTCTTTCTTCTAATGTTTTTGCCACAATTACTTCGGTTTGTTTTATTAAATCATCATCGGAAGGATATAATTTATAATATTCTTCGGTGGTAATTCCCTGAATGGGAGATGTTTTATCCAAGCATTGTTTTTCGTTAAACTTATCTAAAACACCTCTGGCAACTGCTCCCATAATACCTTTATTTGAAAGTCCGAAATCGAGCTTAAAATCCATTTTAACAATTTTCCTGCCCAAATTGTAGGCTTCTTCAACATAAATTTCATCATTACCGGCTCTTGAACCGCCGGCAACAAAAACTCTTATACCGTCTTTTTTGTTTTGTTCAATAAAAGTATTAAAATCAGGGCAAATTGTTCCCATTTTTATAACTCCTCGATATCACCTTTTTTCTGGTCTTGATAAAATTGATGCACAAATTCATCCAGTGTATCGTCAGATATAGCTTTTCTGATGTTTTTCATCAAGCGTTCATAATAAGCAATGTTGTGCCAAGATAAAAGCATTACGGCTAAAACCTCATTACACTTTTGCAAATGGTGTATATATGCTCTGGTATAATTTTTGCATAACGGACAGTCACAACCTTCTTCAACCGGTCTGTAATCTTCTCTGTGACGAGCATTTCTGATGTTTATGGCGCCATATTTTGTAAATGCTTGCGCAGTTCTTCCTGAACGAGTAGGCATAACACAGTCAAACATATCAACACCTCTTAAAACTGCACCTACAATATCATCAGGGCGCCCTACTCCCATTAAATAACGAGGTTTATCATCGGGCAACATAGATGGTGCATAATCGAGCACTTCAAACATTTTTTCTTGCCCCTCACCTACTGCCAATCCGCCGATTGCATATCCGTCAAACCCTATTTCTTTTAATTTGTCGGCCGAATATTGCCTTAAGTCTTTATAATCACCGCCTTGCTGAATGCCGAAAATTCCATATCCGTCACGGTCAACAAAAGCATCTTTACTGCGCTTTGCCCACCGCATTGACATTTGAACAGATTTTTTAACCTTCTCATAAGGTGCCGGAAGTTTTACACATTCGTCAAAACACATTGTGATGTTAGAATCAAGCTTGTGCTGAATTTTAATCGATTCTTCCGGATTTAAGAAAAACTTTTTACCATCAACATGAGATTTAAATGTGACACCGTCTTCATTTAGTTTTCTTAAACTGTCCAAACTCATAACCTGAAAACCGCCTGAATCGGTTAAAATCGGCTTGTCCCAATTCATAAATTTATGAAGTCCGCCCATTTTTTCAACCAAATCAGCCCCCGGACGAAGCATTAAGTGATAGGTGTTTCCAAGCAAAATTTCCGCACCGGTTTGAGCCACCGATTCGGGCATCATTGCTTTAACCGTACCGCAAGTTCCAACCGGCATAAAAGCCGGAGTATTAACTACACCGTGCTTGGTATATAGTTTTCCTAATCTGGTTTTACCGACTGTTTTTAAAACTTCATATTTTAATGCCATTTTTACCTCTCATTATTTTCAATTATTTTACTTTTTTCGGGTATCGGATTACCAATTCCTTTTTTTAAATTCCCTCTTTTAACAAAACCCATATCCCCGTTATCAATCATCACCCTGTACCATTGTTCATCAGGTGTATAACCTGTCACCCTTACGGTTTGATTTTCAACAGCCTTGGTTAAAACATCAAAATTGTCGTCAGGGCCATACATAATATCGGTCTTTGATTTTAAGCTAAATAACATTTTATCATCGGTTAAATCAACCGGAATATTAAATATTTTTGATAACACCATATCATCAACCGTTGTATTACCGTTAAAAAACCTCACTTCCTGATAATAATCGGTTGGTGTTTTTGCAGTTTCTTTTTGCGGTATAAGGTTTGCAACAACATTTGCCACAAATAGTAATACAACTACACTAATTGCAATCAAAATTGTTTTGATAAATTTATTTTGAATATTTTTTAGATACTGATAATCCCAAACAAACGGGGTATAATTTACTTTATCCAAAAGACAAGAAAAACTCAAAAGCAAATCTTTTTGTTCATCATCGGCATATAAAAGAGCTTCTTGAGCGCTGATATAAGCTTTGTCTTTTTTATCTTCCTTAAAATATGCAACCGCATTATGAACAAGCATTTTAAGATTATCTTCATTGTTTTTATTGATGTTTTCACGATTTTTTTTCAATGCTTCAAGATTTTCTTTGGGTTTTGCCCAACCTTTGGTTAAATTAATTTTGGTTACTTCATTAATGGTTTTAACCGCATCATCATAAGAGCAAACAAGTTTTTCGGTTTTAAATTCTTTACCGGTAAATTTTTCCAACCTTATAACTCTTAAAAAAGGAGATTCTTTTCCCTCATTTGTTTTATAGATTTTCAAGGTTTTAAAATCAGGAAATTCGTGCTTTTCGTACACCATAGACAATAAATCATACATAGCTCTGGTTTTGGTATCTTTTAGGATATCATATGCAACCGAAATTTTTTGAAAAACTTCCAACGCATTTTCGTTTTCATTATGGTCCGGATGCCAAAATTTGGCCTTTTCACGATATTTAAGCTTTATTGTATGCTCATCGGCTCCATAATCGACATCTAAAACTCCATAATATCCCAAAGCATCTTTTTGCATATCACAATCCTTCCAAAAGTTTTTTTGCAATTTTTACAACATCTTCCGCACCTTCCGATGCAGGATATCTGTTAATAAGCAAAGACTTATTTAGCACACAATCTCTAATTCTGGCATCTTTTCTTATAATTCCCAATAAACTCAAATTTGTATCAAGATAAATTTTGGCAGCTTTTGCCAAACCGGCATAAACCTGATTTCCCTCATTGTAAGAAATTGCTCTGTTGATAACAATTTTTATTTCAATATTTAAATTTATTTTTTTTAGTTTTTCAATTTTTTTATAGGCGGTTTCGGAAGATTTAGGGTCACTGTTTACAATCAGAATAGCGGTCTTACATAAATTAAAAAAACTGTTTATATTTTTTATATCATCATCAGAACAGTCTATTATTGTGTAATCATAAAATTTTGAAACATAAAATAAGTCTTGTGTTAAAACCTGAATTCTTCCAACAGGAGCCGAAGCCAAAATATTTTCGCTTAAAGTTGAGCCGATTATATCAAAACTGCCTTTATCATATTTATAAATCATATTATTTGCGGTTAAAGTGCCGTTTAACAAATTTTGATACGAATTTTTAAAATCCAAATCCAATTGATAAGCAATATTTTCCACACCGCAATCGGCATCAAAAAACAAAACTTTTTGTTTATACAAACCGAGTATATGGCAAATGTTTGCACAAAGCCATGTTTTACCGATTCCTTTTGTTCCGGAACATATTGCAATCAGCTGATTTTTCATATTCCTCACATTTACCAAAAAAACTTTATGAAATATTGGCAAAAATTAAAGAAAATTTCAATCAGTTAAAATCTTTTTAACACAATTTGTTTATACTTTTTATAAGTGGTGTAAAAATTAAGAGGTTAAAATGAAAAATTTTTTGATTGTTATATTTTTAATCTGTTTTACGGTTGTTAATGTTTCGGCTCAGGTAACCGAACAAAAAACCAACCAATATTTAAAAATAAAATCAACCTCATACCCTGATTTTCCGCCTTTTTCATACTTACAACAAGAAGGTGTTATAGAATATCCGGTTTCAATATTTTTTGTTGCTTTTGAAGATGCTCTGTCAACCAACAATGTTCATACCGAATATAATTTTTTATCTTCATACAACGATAATGTAGAACAAACAAGAATTGGTAAAACTGATATTTTACTCGGTGTATATAACGAAACCCAAAACGGATTTAAAAATTTTGACCACATCGAATATATTTTTCCGGCAGTGTTGCATAATCCGGTAAATTTAATTATGCTTAACGGTAAACAAACCAAAATAAAAAATATTGATGATTTAAAAAATTTACGAGGTATATATGTTTCATCAGAGTATTTTAGTGATTATCTTTATGACAGGTTTAAATATTTAAACGCAAAACCGGTTAACAGCGCCCTAAAAGCTTATGAACAATTGTTTTTGGATAAGGCTGATTATATTATCGGAAGTTATTATTATCATTATGTATCGGCTTTACAAAACGGATTAAAAAATTATCTGTCTTTTTCCAAAAAACCTCTTTGGAATATGCCTATGTTTATAGGTATTTCAAAAAAATCAAAATATTTCAACAGATTAAAAATATTATTATCCAAAAAAGTTGCCGAACCATCTTTTGCCGATAAAATAAAAGAAGAATTAAAAAAACAAGTTCATAAATTTGAACAACAAACCACAGGTGTCGTACCGCCTAGTTTTGTGTCAGATTCGGCACCTGAAGAACAAACTTTAGACAAGGATAATTAAATGGTACTTTTAATTCATCATAACATATCGCCACATTCGAGAAAAATCCGCATTCTTATGGCGGAAAAAAAGATGTTGTTTGTGTTAAAAGAAGAACAACCGTGGAATTTATCAAACGACATAAAAAAAATAAATCCAGCGGGTGAATTGCCGGTTTTCATTTTTGACGGCAATATCATTTCCGGAAATTATGCCATAACCGAATATTTGGAAGAAAATTATCCCGAGCCTCGTCTTTTATCCGGCGACAACAAACAACGAGCCGAAATCAGACGATTGTGCGATTGGTTTGATACAAAATTTTACAAAGAAGTTTATCAATACATTGTTTTTGAAAAAATATATAAGCGTTTTAAGGACGGTTTATCTCCCGATTCAAAAATTCTAAAAGCCGGACTTAATAACTTGAAATATCATCTTGAATATATAGATTGGTTAACCGAACGCAACAACAATCTGGCCGGAAATAAATTTACCTTGGCTGATATAACCGCAGCGGCTCATTTGTCGGTCATTGACTATTTGGGAGATATAGATTGGGATAATTATAAATATGCCAAAACTTGGTATGCAAAAGTAAAATCAAGACCGAGTTTTCAACAAATATTAAAAGACACCTTAAAAGGTGTTCCACCGTCAAAACATTATAGTAATTTGGATTTTTGATATGAAAAAAATATTCTTAATCAGCACATTTTTATTTAGCTTGGCATCTTGTACATATTTATCCGAAGGTAAAGGGCAAGTTATTTATCACTGGGAAAGAACCAACACCGGTGCACAAAAATTTTCTCGTGACCATTCGGAATGTATGCGCATAGCTGAAGATTTTAAGTTTTTACCCAATATAAAAAACTGGTTATACTCGGAAGAAGCCAGATACGATATCAGAGCCGATTGGCATGCCGAAAAAGGAATTTGGGCAAGCTATATTCCTTATGAGGGAGCTCAACCGATTTTGGTAAATTCCATACGAGATGATGCCGGTTCAAGCCCGAGAAAATATCGCAATTGTATGGAAAAAAGAGGTTATAATCAAAGAACTCATAATCTGCCGGAAGTGACAAATATATTTGTTTACAAACCGCAAGATTTTAACCAAGATACACCTTTTGAAAAATATTACCGCTAGAAAAAAACACTGACATAATGTCAGTGTTTTTTTTGGGTAATTTATTAAATATGATTATGCAGTTAGTTTAGTAATATTTCCAAAGTACTGAAGGACTTTGAGCTGCACAAGCCGTTACAGCCTCTGAAACAGGCATGGGAATTTTAACATTTTCACCACCGGGTTGAGCAATTACTCCGGTATCTTTACCGGCTGTTGTTCCTTCTCCACCTACAACCGCATCATCTAAATCATCAATAACGCCCGCACCTATAGCAATCAAACCGGAAGACTGACCTGAGCCCCAATCACCGGTTGCAAGAGTTACACAGGCTTCTTGAGAAAGACTTTTGTAAACAATTGTAAAGGCACCAGATGTTTCACTATCACTAAGAGGTGATGCTTTAATGGTAACATCGCCACCAAAAGCATT
Source organism: Alphaproteobacteria bacterium (assembly GCA_015062345.1). GTDB lineage: Bacteria > Pseudomonadota > Alphaproteobacteria > RF32 > CAG-239 > JAFTYO01. Next base: position 105,997 of record SUUV01000001.1, read on the forward strand.
TTTAATAGGTGTATCACCTTCTTTTACCTCTCCGCTCTTTATCATATCATCAGGAACAACACCAAAATTTATAGCTTGCGCTTCATCTAATCCTTCATAGTTTCCTTGAGCTGCAAACATTGTACGCAAATTTGCAACAAGTACGGAAACCTGGTCGGTTGTTTTATTGATTTTAAATTTGTTCATGGCTTTTGAATAACCGGCAATACCGCCAACCGATAAAACACCGATAATAGCAAGTACGCCCAGCATCTCTACCATTGAACGACCATTTTGATTTGTATATTTCATAATTATCTTCCTTTTTTTTAATTAAGTTACTTAAATAAAAAAATCGCTCTTAACAATAAAAGCGACTGGAAGCTAACAACTATAACAAAGAATAGTGCGGTATATTGACCGCAAGGCTTATTTTACCGCCTTCCAGTCATTTTTAAAATAACCGGTCAGCGTATAAAATTTAATGTCCTTATACTAAAAGACACTTTGTTCCGGAATTGTTAGATTCCAAACAGTCAACTCAACTGTTCGGTTATATTTGTATTTTATTTTTTATTTAGTGTCAAGATATATTTAGAATTTGCATTGCTGATAAAACCATAAGTTACAAAAAAACCACCCTTGCGGGTGGTTTTTTTTACATTTCAAAATTTTAAGAGTTCATATTGTTGAAAAAGTCTTGATTATCTTTTGACATTCTTAACTTATCAAGCAAAAACTCCATACCGTCGGTCATACCCATTTGCATCAACACACGGCGCAACACCCACATCTTGGAAAGTGTGGCTTTATCAACCAAAAGTTCTTCTTTACGAGTACCTGAACGAGTGATATCAATAGTCGGGAATAAGCGTTTATCGGTAAGCTTTCTGTCAAGTATAATTTCAGAGTTACCTGTTCCTTTAAATTCTTCAAAGATAACCTCATCCATACGAGAGCCGGTATCAATAAGAGCTGTGGCAATAATGGTGAGTGAGCCGCCTTCTTCCACATTTCTGGCCGCACCTAAAAGTCTTTTAGGTCTTTGCAAAGCATTGGCATCAACACCACCGGTTAAAACTTTTCCCGAGGAGGGAACAACCGCATTGTATGCTCTGCCTAAACGAGTGATTGAATCAAGCAAAATTACCACATCTTTTTTGTTTTCAACCAAGCGCTTTGCTTTTTCGATTACCAATTCTGCAACCTGAACATGACGAGTTGCCGGCTCATCAAAGGTTGAAGATATAACCTCACCTTTAACCGAACGAGTCATATCGGTAACTTCTTCGGGGCGCTCATCAATTAATAACACCATTAAATATACTTCGGGGTGATTTTCGGCAATTGCATGCGCAATGTTTTGAAGCATTACTGTTTTACCAGTTCTTGGCGGAGCCACAATCAGGCCTCTTTGACCTTTTCCTTGCGGAGAAATTAAATCAATCACACGGGTGGTATAATCTTTTTCACCGCAAATAATGTCAAAATTGAGTTTTTCATTCGGATACAAAGGAGTTAAGTTATCAAAATTTACTCTCAATTTAGATTTTTCAGGGTCATCATAATTGATGGTGTTTATTTTGGTTAAAGCAAAATAGCGCTCATTGTCTTTCGGAGCCCTGATTTCACCCTCAACCGTATCACCTGTTCTGAGACCGTATCTTTTAACCTGTGCCGGCGACACATATATATCATCAGGACTTGCCAAGTAGTTAGATTTTGAAGACCTTAAAAAACCAAACCCGTCTTGCAAGACCTCAATTACGCCATCGCCGTAAATGATATTATCTTCCGAGGCAATTTTTTTCATAATGGCAAAAACCAAATCTTGAACACGCATAGATGATGCGTCTTCAACTCCCAAATCTTCCGCCCAGTTCAATAACTCTTTCGGAGATTTATCTTTTAATTCTCTTAAATGCATGTAAACCTATTTATTTTGATTGATTAAAAACGAGAATCACGACCGTGATTGATTTTGTATATATACAAAACTTCCCCGATTGTCAAACAAAAAAATATTTATATTTAACATAGGTTTTAGTTAAAAAAACGGTATGATTGTTTGTTGAGCGATAATAAAGATTTTTCCTATATCAAAAAAAAAGAACATTCTAGACACAGAATGTTCTTTTTTTTATATAAAATTATCACCATTTACAATATTCAATATCTGATCTTTCATAGTAGCAATATGTATATGTTATGCATCTATCAAATTCATTCATACACTCACCTTCTGCAGATTCGCATTCAGAAAAATACATAGCATAATCACATTCGTATCGCTCATTATATTCTTGTTTACAATCGTTATAATTTTCTTCACACATATATGATGTTGTCCAGCAAGCACCATCTTTTTTCTCATAACCATAGTTACAAGTAATATCAGTATAGAAATATTCCTTTGTAGATTCTACACAATAACCATTATATCCTTTTTTATAACCATAGCAACTGCTACCACTTCCTTTTCCGACTACACCACCGTAACCATATATTGTATCTCCAAAATGATATTGATCACCACAAACGCTATTGCTACAACTGCTATTTTTCATACAATGCGTATCATCACAACCTGTAAGTTTATACTTTGTTGTTCCATACGATGTACAAGTATCACATATACCGTAACTCGGACAAGATGTTAATTCATAATTACATACAGCAGCACAAAGTGTTAAATCTTCATCTTCCGGACAATGAACAACCTCACTGCACCATTCATACTTATCATCATAAGTAAACCCTATATCCTCGCAATAATCATAAGGACTTTCTACACATGCGGTATATCTGTTATCTGTAGGACATTCTATTTCGTTTGAACACCAACCATCTTTAGAACTTCGTGTATAGCCTAATTCTTCACAATCAATTTCCTGACCGCCGGCAACACATTTTTTGTAAGCTGTATTAAAAGGACAATAAAGATAGTTTGTACAACCTGAAACATCTGTTTTAGAATAACCTAAAGTTTCACAATCACCGGCGGTATTTTCGTTTTCAACACAACTTGCACTGCCGGCATAATCTTTAATACAAGTTGTAGCATTTGCTTGCACTGAATACAACAAAGCAAACATTAAAAATGTTTTTATCATAGCAACTACTCCTTCATAATAAGGTTTATAGTTTAATTGTAACTTTGTTTTGCCTTTTTTTCAAGTTAAAAGTATGTTATCATAAAAAAATATTATCTCTTTGCCTTGAATAAAATTTTTGATATATTATTTAATGTTTGAAACTTATACACAACCCATCCGCCCATCATTTAAATTTTAAAAAATAATAGTTGTTAGTAGTATATCCTTGTTAAATCTGTGGATTAAATTTTATCAACAGATTTATCCCAAAAATTAACCCTCTGTTAATAAGTTTCTTAATAAATCGTTAAAATTTTTATATTTCAAAAACTTAAGTTTTGTTAACCTCTTGTTAATAACTTTTTATATCCGCAAAATTCACAATTGTTGATAAAAGTTATCAAGATGTTAATAAGTGCTTTGAAATGTTTTTAATTGCTTTAACAAAATTGTATATTGTGTTTAAGTTACAAAACTTATACACAGGCAAGTTGTAAGCTTGTGTATAAACTATATAACATATTGAATGAAGGTGATTTTATGAAACTTATCGGTATAACGGGCTCAATCGGTTGCGGCAAAACTACCATTGCGAACATAATTCGTGATGCCGGTTTTGTGGTTTTTGATGCTGATAAGTGGTGCCGATATCTCTATTATAAAAAAGATTTTCTTGAGATTATAAAAAAACACTTTCCGAACACTTTTGAAAACGGGGTTTTCAACAAGAGGGTTTTAAGAAATTTTGTGTTTAATAATCCTAAAGAGCTTAAAAAACTTGAAAGTCTGATTCATCCGTTTTTAAAACAAAAATTACTTAACAACATTCGAAAATATGCCAAGACTGATGCTGTCTTGTTTGTTGAAGTTGCACTGTTGTTTGAAATGGGGTGGAATAAATATTGCTCTTATGTAATTACTGCCGATGTAGATTATGAAATTCAAAAACAAAGGGTAATGAAAAGAGATAATATTTCTGAGGCTGATTTTGAAAAAATTGTAAATGTGCAAATTGATAACAATCATAAAAAAGTTTTATCCGATTATATAATTGATACCGACAAGTCTTTGGGTTTGTTAAAGGTTGAGTTGCTAAATTTAATTGAGGGGCTGTAAGATGTTAAGAGAAATTGTATTTGATACCGAAACAACGGGTTTTCATTATGACGGTGGTGACAGGCTGATTGAAATCGGTGCGGTTGAGCTTATTAATCATATGCCGACGGGTAGAGTTTATCACCAATATATAAATCCGGAGCGAGATGTGCCCGAAGATGCGGTTAAAGTACACGGTTTGACTACCGAATTTTTGCAAAATTATCCCAAACTATCTGAAATTGCCCAAGATTTTATTGATTTTGTCGGTGATGACGGCATTTTGGTTGCGCATAATGCCACATTTGATATCAACTTTATTAATTATGAATTTAAGCACAAAGGTTTTAAAACCTATTCTTGGGACAGAGTTGTTGACACTTTGGAAATTGCTCGCAACAAATTTCCTGGTGCCAGAAACAATCTTGATGCGTTGTGTCGCCGATTTAATATTGATAACTCGGCTCGTACCAAACACGGCGCATTACTTGATGCCGAGTTGCTGGCTGAAGTATATTTGGAACTGTTAGGCGGTGCCGAACCTAGTATGGAACTTTCGCACAAAGCAAAAGAACAAGTCAGCGGCAGCGAGGTTGTTTTGGAAAGAACATATCGAACACCGCGAACTTTTGTTTTAACTGACGAAGAAGAAAATTTGCATCAGGAGTTTTTAAATAACAAAATTTCTGATGCGCTTTGGTTAAAATAAATCTAAAATCAGATTTTTTATATCAGCCATATTATCAAAAATATATTTTACTCCGAGCGCTTTAATTTCACTAATATGGTCTTTGGTAAATGCAACCGGTGTGGCCCCTGCCCTGATTGCGGCAGTCAGACCGGCAACCGAATCTTCAATCACCACACTGTCTGTTGCCGATTCGCCCATTTTTTGTGCGGCTAACAAAAACAAATCAGGTTCGGGTTTTCCTTTTGTTACCATATCGGCCGTAAAAATATGTTCAGTCGGAAAATAGTTTCCGATTCCTACAATTTCAATTTTTTGCTTGGTTTTAGGAGCTAAACCGCCGGTAGCGATACATTGTTTTATATTTAATTTGAAAATATCTTCAACTCCACTTGTCAGCTTAAAACCGACGGTTTTCATGGTTTCTTGGTCCATCTGATATGAAATATCCCAAAACTTATCATCGGTAATTATACCCAAACTGTTGAGTTTTTCTCGCTTGGTATAATCGCTCATACCTTTTAAGTGTTTTTCTATTGTGGCAAAATCCCAATTGATGTTCATATAACTTTTAAGAAGTGCCTGCCGATTTTTTAACCACAAAATTTCGGTGTCGGCAATTACACCGTCAAAATCCCAAATCAGAAGTTTTTTTTTCATCTCAGTCCCATAAAAAATTCGAGTTCGTATAAAGCCCGTTAAGGGCTATATTTTAAATTTTATGATATAAGAGTTAAGATTATGTAAAAAACCTCTCTAAAAGCCTTAAAAACGAAATTTTAGAAAAAATTAATAAGTTGATGCTATTGTACTAAAAAATTTAATAGGTGATAAAATGGATAATAAAACAATATATGCTCTTTCTACCGTGTACGGAAAATCCGGAGTTGCCGTTATCAGAGTTTCAGGCGCTGATGCTTTAGATGTTTTTAAGTATATGACCAAAATTGAAACACTGTATTTAAAGCCTCGCTATGCTTATTTTACTGATATCATCGACAGTGTTAACAAAAACACATTGGATAAAGCTTTACTTATTTATTTTAAGGCGCCAAACTCTTTTACCGGTGAAGATATTGTCGAAATTCAGTGTCACGGTTCCAAAGCGGTTTTATCATCTGTTTTAGATTCTCTTTCTAATATCAATAATTTCCGACTTGCCGAGGCCGGCGAATTTTCCAAACGAGCTTTTTATAACCAAAAAATGGACTTAACCGAAGCAGAAGGTTTGGCCGACCTTATTGACGCCGAAACCTCAGAGCAACAAAAATATGCTCTAAGGCAAATGGAAGGAAACTTGAAAAATCTGTATGAAAATTGGCGAGAAGAACTCTTAAAAGTGTATGCTTATATGGAAGCTTATATCGACTTTCCGGAAGAAGATATCCCAGATTCCATAAAAGAGTCTAATATGAACACTGTATTTAAACTAATTAAAGCAATAGATGAACATTTATCATCATCAAAAAATTCCGAAAGATTGCGAGAGGGATTTAGAGTTGTTGTTGCCGGACCGGCTAATGCGGGAAAATCGAGCTTGTTAAATGCGGTTGTAAAAAGAAATGCCGTAATTGTTTCTGATATTGCCGGTACAACTCGTGATGCGGTTGATGTAAATTTGGATATTAAAGGTTATCCGGTTATATTTACCGACACCGCAGGTATAAGAAAAACCGATGATATAATTGAGCAACAAGGGGTAAAAATTGCTTTTGAAAAAATTAAAGATGCTGATTTGGTGTTGGCAATGTTTGATGCTGCAAAAGATGATGCTTCCATATTTGATGAAATCAAAAAAGAGTCTGAAAACAAACTGTTATACATTGCAAATAAATCTGATTGTTTAACTTTTGAACAATGTTCAGAACTTGAAAAACAAGGTTGTTTCTTAATTTCGGCAAAGTATAACAAAGGTGTTGATGAACTGATAGAAAAAATCGGTAATTTTATCGGTGCCAATTTTACATCAGGCTCAAATATGTTAATTACACGAAAAAGATATAAAGAGGCTTTGCTTGAATGTTTGGAAAATCTGAAAAACTTTAATTTTGAAAAAGAAATTGAATTATCGGCCGAAGATATCAGGCTTGCGGCTCGTGCATTGGGTAAAATTACCGGTCGTTTTGAGGTTGATGAAATTTTGGATAAAATATTCGGCTCGTTTTGTATAGGTAAATAATAAAAACTCTTGCCAAAGGGTATAAAATGGTATTATAACCTCAGTAAATGAGGTGAAAAAATGGAAAATTTATATGATGTTATAGTGGTTGGCGGCGGACATGCCGGCTGTGAGGCGGCAAGCGCATCAGCCAGAGTCGGTGCAAAAACCGCACTTATTACCCATAAAATATGTTCAATCGGTGAAATGTCTTGCAATCCGGCTATCGGCGGATTGGGTAAAGGCCATTTGGTAAGAGAAATTGATGCTCTTGACGGTTTAATGGGAAAAGTAATCGATAAAGCCGGTATTCAGTTTCGGATGTTAAATTCGTCAAAAGGGCCTGCTGTAAGAGGTCCGAGAGCGCAAGCCGACAGAGAACTTTATAAAAAATATATGCTTGAGTTTTTGCAAAATCAGCAAAATCTTGATTTGATTGAGGCAGCGGTTGAAGGCTTGGTTATTGAAGATGAAAATAGGGTTTTAGGTGTTATCTTAAATGACGGTAGTGTTATTAATGCCAAAAATGTAATATTAACCTCAGGTACATTTTTAAACGGTGTTATGTTTATCGGTCATCAAACCAGTGTCGGTGGTCGTGTCGGAGATATAAGTTGTGCCGGTATAACACCGTATTTAAAGAATTTAGGCTTAAAAACAGGACGATTAAAAACCGGAACCCCTGCCCGCTTAAACGGAAAAACCATCAATTGGAGTGTGTTGGAAGAACAATCGGGTGATGAAAAACCGGAGCCGTTTTCATATTTAACCGAAAAAATCGAAAATCCGCAAATTAAGTGTTATATTACGCATACAAACGAAGAAACTCATAAAATAATCAGAGATAATTTTTCAAAATGTGCTTTGTTTTCAGGTTTAATCACCGGTGTCGGACCCAGATATTGCCCGAGTATTGAAGATAAATTGGTTAAATTTGCCGATAGAACATCGCATCAAATTTTTTTGGAGCCGGAAGGATTAAACACAGATGTTGTTTATCCGAACGGAATTTCCACTTCGCTTCCCGAAGATGTGCAACATCTGTTTATACACACAATGAAAGGGCTTGAAAATGTTGAAATTTTGCGTCCGGCTTATGCTATCGAGTATGATTATGTTGACCCGCAAGAGCTTAATCATTGCTTGAAAGTTAAAAAAACTCAAGGTTTATATTTGGCCGGTCAAATTAATGGTACAACCGGATACGAAGAAGCGGGAGCGCAAGGTTTGGTAGCAGGTGTAAATGCGGCATTAAGTGCTTTGGGTAAAGATGATGAATTTGTAATTGACCGAAGTCAGGCATATATAGGTGTTATGATTGATGATTTAATCACCAAAGGTGTTGATGAGCCGTATAGAATGTTTACATCTCGTTCCGAATACAGGTTGCATTTGCGAGCCGACAATGCTGATATGCGTTTAACCGAAATCGGATATCGGGCAGGGTGTGTTTGTAAAGAAAGATACAGTGTATTTAAAGTTAAAAAAGAAGCTGTTGATAGTTGTAGAGAACTTTCACTTAATTTAAAAACCGATTATGCCACATTGGAAAGTTTCGGCCTTACGGTCAATCATGACGGAGCAAAAAGAACGGCTTATCAGTTAATGGGCTACAATGATGTTTCACATGAAACAATTTATCAAATTTTCCCCGAACTTAAATGTTTTGATGAAAAAGTTTATGAGCAAATTGAGATAGAATCGAGATATTCTGGGTATATTAAAAGACAGTTATCGGATATTGAAGTGTTCAAAAAAGATGAAGGATTAAAAATCAGAGATAACATTGATTATGCAAAAATCGGCGGATTGTCTCGAGAAATGGTTTATAAATTAAGCAAAGTTATGCCGGCAACAATTGGTGAAGCGTCACGCATTCCGGGGGTTACACCGGCAGCAATTACGGCAATTTTGGGATATTTAAAAAAGTAGAATTAAATGCAAAAATTCAGTTACCATACTCATACGACATTATCAGACGGAAGTGATTGTTTGGATAATATGTTACAAAAGGCGGTTGAGCTTGGTTGGAAACAGATAGGAATTTCCGACCATATGATAATACATAAAGATATAAAACAAGCGCCTACATATGAAAAAATGGTTTCAAGAAGCGGAGATTATGTTTATTATGACAGTTTTGAAAAATGCTTGCCGATGTTTCAAAAAAATGCCGAGTATATCAGAAAAACCGCCAAAAAATATCCGATAGATGTTTTGGTCGGTTTTGAGGTGGATTATTTTACTTATAACGGTTGGGAAGATGAATTTAAAAATTTTATCAAGCAAATTGATTATGATTATCTGTTAACCGGAAATCATTTTTTCTTTGATGAAAAATGTGAGGTGTTGATAGATATTTATCGTTACGATTTGTTAGATGATATCTATAAAAACGACAGTTATGAAACTTATATCAAAAGACATTATCAGACAATCAGAAAAGCTGTAAGTTCCAAAATGTTTAATTTTTTGGCGCATTTTGATTATGCCAGAAGAACAAAACAAAGTCAAATATATCCTTGCCGTGATGAACAATTAAAAATTGTTGATTGTTTGGCAGAAAATCATATTGCGGCAGAAGTCAGCACTAAAGGATTGAGGAAAAATAATATACTCTATCCTGATGATTTTGTACTTAAAAATATGATAAATAAAGGTGTTGAGCTTGTTATCAGCGATGATGCACATAATGTTGATGAACTCGGATATTGTTTTGATGAAACCTCGATTAAACTGGAACAAATGGGGTGTAAAAAGCGCTTTTGTTTAAAATGATGTTTATAACTTTGATTTGCTGTTTATCAAACATTGGCTCTGATATATAAAAATCATATGGAAAATTTTAAGAAAAATTTTGATGTTTCATGTGAAACATTTGACAATTTACAATGCTATGTCGCTTTATTAAACGAATGGCAACAAAAGTTTAATCTGGTAAGTAAAAACTCTTTGCCCGAAGTTTGGACTCGTCATATTGCCGATTCTGCTCAATTGTATAAATTTTTGGACGATGATGTAAACCTTGTGTACGATTTTGGCAGCGGGGCAGGGTTTCCGGCTCTGGTCTTGGCAATTATGGCAAAAGAAAAAAATCCGCATATAAAGTTTAAATTAGTTGAAAGTATAACAAAAAAAACACTGTATTTAAACACGGTTAAGGATAAAATTAAGCTTGATAATGTTGAAATTTTTAATGATAGGGTAGAAAAATTGAATCTACCTAAAGCTGATGTTATTACTGCCAGAGCAATGACAGCGCTTGAAAATTTGTTTGAATATGCTTTTATGTTTGCCGATAAACATACAAAAATGATTTTTCCGAAAGGAAAAACTTTTGAAGATGAGTTAACAAAAGCAAAACAAAAGTGGAATTTTAAATACACAATTTATCCTAATGAATTTTGTGATGATGGCGTAGTTTTAATTATTGAAAATTTACGGAGAAAAAAATGAAAGTAATTTCTGTTGCCAACAGAAAAGGAGGAGTAGGTAAAACCACAACCGCCATAAATATTGCAACCGCAATGGCGGCAATCGGTAAAAGAGTTTTGGTGGTAGACCTGGACCCGCAAGGAAACGCAACAACATCAATGGGAGTTGATAAAAAAACTTGTGAATTTTCTTCGTATGATGTTTTGATAAATGGTGTTGAAATCAGTAAAACCATTAAAAATACTCAAATTCCCGATTTTTGTATTGTACCGTCAAAACCCTCATTGGCGGCCGCCGAAATTGAGCTTATTGATGTTGAAAAAAGGGAATTTGTACTTAAAAAAGCCTTGCAGCCGATTAGTGCAAATTTTGATTATGTGTTAATAGATTGTCCGCCATCGCTAAATTTGATAACCATAAATGCTTTGGTGGCTTCCGGTTCGGTTATAGTTCCTTTGCAATGTGAGTTTTTAGCCCTTGAGGGTTTGACCGATTTAGTGAAAAATATCAACCAGATAAAGAAAAATTTTAATCCGTATCTTAAATTGCAAGGCATTGTTTTAACTATGTTTGATAAACGCAACAATTTAAGCGCTATGGTGGAAAACGATGTACGAGCATATTTTGGTGATTTGGTATATCAGACCAAAATTCCGAGAAGTGTTCGTATATCCGAAGCCCCGTCACACGGAAAACCGGTTATGATTTACGATTTTAAGAGTGTTGGGGCACAAGCATATTTAAGTTTGGCAAAAGAAGTTTTATTAAGAGAAAAGGAGCTATAAAAGATGTCGGCAAACAAACACGGATTAGGCAGAGGTTTGGAAGCACTTTTGGGTGATGAAGACTTAAATTTTGATTTTGATACCGCCTTAAACGAACAACAAAATGTTAAAACGATAAATATTGAGTTGCTTAAAGCGGGTGCTTTTCAACCAAGAAATGTTTTTGATGAAAATCAAATAGATATACTTGCGCAATCGATAAAAGAAAATGGTGTTTTGCAACCGCTTTTGGTTAGAAAAATTGATGATAAATTTGAGATTATTGCCGGTGAACGCCGTTATAGAGCATCTGTAAAAGCCGGTCTTGATATGCTTCCTGTCATTGAAATGCAAATTGATGATAATAAAGCCCTGGAAATTGCCTTAATCGAAAATATTGTTCGCCAAGACCTTAATGACATTGAAGAAGCCAACGGTTATAAACAATTGATGGAAAAGTTTTGTTACACGCAAGAACAAATTTCAAAAATTGTAGGAAAATCAAGAAGTTATATTGCAAATTCTTTAAGACTTTTAACTTTACCCGAAGAAGTTATAAAGATGCTGGAAAAATTTGAAATAAGTGCCGGTCATGCAAGGTGTTTAGTTGGCTGTGAAAATGCGGCTCAATTGGCCTTAAAAATTGTAAAAGAAGGTTTAAATGTTCGTCAAACCGAGCAATTGGTTGCCGGTATCAAAAACAAAAGCGCTAAAAAAGTTAATAAAATTAAAGATTTTGAACTTATGCAAATAGAAAAATCCATAAGTGAAAAAATCGGCTTAAAAGTACAAATTAACACTGGAAAAAACGGTCAGGGTAGGGTAGTTTTAAGCTATAAAAATTTGAATGAACTTGAAAATATCATTAATAAACTTGAAAACTAAGGGGAAACTTATGAGCACTATATTGGAAAAAATGTTGGAAAACTGCCGTAAAGCAGGTTATGAGCCAACAGAAAATATTGAAAAAATCGCCAGAGCAAAAAATATGATGTTTGGTGATACAGAATGGACAAGATGCCCGTGTGACGGTAAAAACGATAATCGTTATTGCATCTCGGAGCTTTGTCGTTCCGATATTGAAAGAGACGGAATTTGCCATTGCAGATGCTATAAAAAAGCAAGCGGTGATAAATAATAAAATTTGTAATTTATGTAAAAAAAAGACCGGCTCTTAAAAAAAAGAGGCGGTCTTAAATTTTAATCAGCATGGATAATTTTCACTTTGGGTTCAGAGAAAACAGCCCACAAGATCATAATGAAAAAAAATACACCCACACCAAATACAAAAGTGTAGTTTCTGGTAAAAAATTCTTCCAAATATTCTTCAGTTTTGTTGCCGGCAATAAATTGCGGTTCTCGATAAGCTTCCATAAAGAAAACCGTTACTTCCATACCAACAACAGGTTCCATTGATGTTGCTCCGTCTCGTGTTCTTGAGCCGGTGTAAATACGCTCAGGGGCATATTTTTGACCGTTAACTTCCACTATAAGCAAACCGTTGTCACTTTGAATATATTCGGTACCTACTTTTTTGACATTGGCCGGATCATCAAGCCACTTGCAACCTGTAAGGCTAAAACTTGCTGCTAAAAGCAACATAAAGATAATAAACTTTTTCATAAGTATAATTTTTTTAATGACACAATAATACAAAACTATTGTGCAATGTAGTATACTTTTAAATAAAAGTAAAATGTTTTTTTTAATCCGATTTTAAAACCGCCGAAGGTGATATATTCGGCGGTTTTGATGTTTTTAGAAGTTATATTTTATGCCGGCATTAGCCTCAAACGGATTTTCATCTTCTATAAACTGCCTGAATTTACCGTAAATTGTAAACGGTTTATAGCTATAATCCAATCCGAGGCTTAGCATTGCTCTGTCACGATCATAAATATTTTCATAATCGGTGATTTTGTAAGTTCCTGCCATATTGTAAACAGATGCCTCCAAACTGTGATACGGCTTTGCAAACTCATGATAATACATTGCACTTGCCTTAAAGCTCAATTTGTTGTTTTTATCAAATTCAACATCTTTTTTGGCATTAAGACCAATACCTGCTTCTAATGATAAATTGTTTTCACCGTCAGCTTTTATGGCTCCGATTTTATTTTTGTTTTCACGAATGCGGTTTTGATAATAACCCAACACATTAAACTCAACAGTAGGCTCAAGCTCCATAAAACCTAAATCCATATTATAACGAGCTTGGTTACTCAAACCGTAAATCCAAGATGTTAAATCAGATTCAAACTTACCGTTTGGTGTCTGACGCTCATATTTACCATCAGCATAACCCAACCTTGCAATTGATGCATAACTTATGTTGTCTGCAATGTATGACACCGGAACAAGCATTTGAGCCATAACTTCTTTGCGATTTGAATCGTCATCATAATCACTGGAAAACTGTGTTATGCTCATACCAAGACCTGTTCTTACCAAATTATCAAGCTCTTTATCATACATAAAGTACATGGTGTTGGCATAGTTTTCATAACCGGTTAATGTACCTTTTGTATCACGAGATTGATACAAAGAATCATATCCGACGATTTTGCGTATGGTGCCCGTGGTTTCAAACAATTCGTCGTTTAAGGTTGAATTTAAGTTTCTTAATACATTTAAGTTTTCATGAGCAAAATTAGGTAACAATCCGTAGCCCAAATTTTGTGCTTCAACTGCCGAATAGGTGTGTAACGATGCTTTTTTAAGCACATTGAACAAACTTTCGTTGTTTTGTTGATTGTAGTTTGTTTCCAAAAATTTTGCAATTGAAGAAGAAGCGGATAGTTCATCAAATGATTTTCTGGTTAAAACAATGTTTGCACTGTTTTGACCGTCATTGTTTTGAACATTAGCCTCAAACATCGCCGAATTTGAGGTTACATTAACATCAATATTCGAACTTTGCAAAGCCTCATTTTCAACATATGTATCATCAAATCCGTCTTCAACGACACTTGTGTCAACAGCCAATTTACCGCTGATTGATGATGCTTTAAATGTTCCGCCTTTACCTAACGCAACCGTTCCGTTGTTATCATCAAAATCAAGTGAAGATGAAGAAACGGTAAGACCACGATTTAAGAATAAGGATCCGGTATCAAGAACAATAAAATTATTGTATGTTGAAGAACCGTCACAGGTAGAACCATCGCAAGTATCCGAATTTAGTTTAATGGTACCGCTGTTATCCACTGTTGCTCCGTTTGTGGCATATATACCGTAAATTTTATCATCATTTCCGCTAACTTCAATGTTACCGCTGTTAAATATATATGAACTTCCTAAAGCGTAAATACCGTAAGCATTGCCATTGGTTGAAGATGCTTTTATGGTACTATAGTTGTAAACATCTCCGGATCCGGAATAAATACCGTAAGCATTACCTCCTGTTGAAGAAACATCAATATCTCCGCTGTTGTTGGCAGTACCTTCTGATGTATATATACCGTAAGCATTTTTGTTTGAAGATGATACGGTTATTTCACCTAAATTTTCAATTGTTGCATAATAAGATTGCATTCCAAAAGCCGAACCATCGGTAGAATCTACATCTATATTACCGCTATTTGATATACTTGCTCCGGAATCATTAGATATACCCCAAGCTGCAGCATTATTACTTGTTGCATTAATAATACCGCTGTTAACAACATCTCCGGATACGGAATAAATACCGTAAACTTTTCCGCTTCCCGTACTTTCAACATCAATTTTTGCTATTTCGGTTGTTTTATGTGTGGAATCGGATACATCATATAGACTGTTATATATATTGCCGGAATCATCATTATACATACCGTATACATCACCGGAGCCGATACTGGTAACATTTATTTCAGATGATGTGTTTAAATTGTTCTCTATACCGGAGCTTACATCTTGAGCTATATTATAAATATTTGTTGAACCTGTACTCCATACGGCATATACATTACCGTTACCGCCTGAAACAAGACCGTCGCTTTCTTTTATAATACCGCCGTTATTGATGTTAAGCTCGGTATTTTGTTCACCTTGGGTTGCAACTGCTTGTAAATCAAGATAAGTAACATAAATATTATCTACATTTTCTGAATATAAACCATAAACATTTCCGTCACCTAAATTGTTAAGAGTTAAGTTTCGTGTATTTACGACATTATCAGACTCTTCAGTGTTTTCCAGATAATTCATATACATATCATATTGGTAACCTACAATACTTTCCGACGGATTTCCGGGGTCGGCATCATATACCAAACCGTATACATCACCATAGTTATTTTGAGTTTTTGAAACACTTTCTTTGTTCATATGGTTGTTATTGCCGTCAAAAGTATTCATTGTTACTTTTTCGCTTTCAGGTACACATTTACCTGTTCCGTTACGATAATATCCGTAATCGCAAACACAAGTGTTACCTTGTTGTGTACCATTACCGCAATCAAGAGTTTGATAACATTCTGATGTGCCATAATTTCCGTAACCGGAGGCACATTCGGTACAAGAGCCGCTTGCATCAGTTGTATAACCGGTGTTACAAACACAAACATCACCTTGTTGTGTACCATTACCGCAATCAAGAGTTTGATAACATTCTGATGTGCCATAATTTCCGTAACCGGAGGCACATTCGGTACAAGAGCCGCTTGCATCTTGTTTCCAACCGGTATCACACACACAAACACCGCCTTGTTGTGAGCCGCGTCCGCAATCTGAAATGGTCGGGTGACACTCTAATGTACCATAATTGTCATAACCCGGGGCACATTCTGTGCAAGAACCATCGTCATCGGTTGTCCAACCGGTATCACAATCACAAACACCACCTTTTTGTTCTCCCTTACCGCAGTCTGCTATGGTAGGATAACATTCCGAGGTACCATAGTTTCCGTAACCGGTATCACATTCGGTACAAGAGCCGCTTGCATCAGTTGTATAACCGGTGTTACAAACACAAACACCGCCTTGCTGAGTACCATATCCGCAATCAGATATAACAGGATAACATTCCGAGGTACCAAAATTATCATAACCGGTATCACATTCGGTACAAGAACCGCTTGCATCTTGTTTCCAACCGGTATCACACACACAAACACCGCCTTGTTGAGTACCTTTGCCGCAATCTAATGTAGGATAACATTCCGAGGTGCCATAATTTCCGTAACCTGTATCACATTCTGTACAAGAGCCGCTTGCATCTTGTTTCCAACCGGTATCACACACACAAACACTGCCTTGTTGAGTACCTTTACCGCAATCTAATGTAGGATAACATTCCGAGGTACCATAATTTCCGTAACCGTTATCACACTCGGTACATAATGTTCCGGTGTATCCTGTATTACATTCACATTTATCAAAATTTTGAATACCTGTTGAATTAGCTTGTACCGAACAGTTTAAATCGGCATAGCATACACCATCAAAATCAAGGTAACCTTCATCACATATACAAGAGCCTTTCAAACAGTGCTGATTGTCACCGCATACCACACCTGAACAAGGGTCAGAGCTACCTCCGCCTCCGCCACCTCCCATTGCGGCAGCAATTCCGCCAACAGCCAGAACACCGGCAGCAGCACCGATATATCCCCAAGGTAAACCGCATCTTTGCTCTGTATTAGCACCCATTTGTTCTAATACACCCATAGCACAAGTGTCGTTACTTTCTTTCGCTATACACCAAGCCGTAACACCGTCTTCATCTTCAACATCAATGTTATAACCCATTGTGTTAAGCATATATCTGATTTTACTGATTTGTTTGTTGTGAGCATAGTTGTATAAAGACTCAACAACCACAGACGATGCCGCATATGAATTATAACTGAAACATATAGCGGTTATAAGAGCAACAACAGTACGAAATTTGCGATTTAAAGACATAGCTAATCCCTCAAACATAGTTAAAAGTTTTAGCTATTTTTAGCAGATTAATGGTTAATATTTAGATAAGATATTCTATATCTTTTCAAATTTAAGCTCGTTATCATTTACTGTTTTTAATATAAGTAAGCCATTTTCAAACACAAAAGAATTAACAGAGCTTAAAAATTTAATATAATCTTGTTCTGCTTGCATCATGTTTTCGGGTCCCATCATCATTGTTAATCCGGCAACATTAAATTTGACGATATTTTTGTTTTGTTCAAAAGTTCCGAAATATCTGTTAACAGCAGCAAGACCGGAAAAATTATTTTCTTCAAAACTTAGTGTTATTTCAGCATTTTCAGGCGCATTTATCATTTTATAATTTCCTGAAAGCTTAACATCTGCCTGATTACAACCGAATAAAAACAGTGCACAAATAATGTTTAAAATCTTTTTCATTTTGTTTTTCCTTTGTATTATTATATTTAATCTTGCTCTTTAATTCTTTCAATATCGGCACCGACTGCTTTGAGTTTTTCTTCCAATCGTTCATATCCTCTGTCAAGATGATATACCCTGTTTACTACCGTTTCACCTTCAGCCACAAGGCCGGCAAGAACAAGCGCAAACGAAGCTCTCAAATCAGTTGCCATCACCGGTGCTCCTGAGAGTTTTTTAACACCTCTGACAATAGCTGAGGCATATCCGTGAATATTAATATTTGCTCCCATACGCATTAATTCTGGCACATGCATAAAGCGATTTTCCCAAATATTTTCGGTTACCATTGAAGCCCCCGGAACAACAGTCATCAAAGCCATAAACTGAGCTTGTAAATCGGTCGGAAACCCCGGATAGTAGTCTGTCATAATATCTTGGCCTTGCATCAAAGCATTTCGGGCATCAACCACAATACTTTGCGGTTTTTCTATGATTTTAATGTCCATATTGCGCAAAATATTAAGCGGTGTTTGTAAATGCTCGGCTTTTGCGTTGATAAGTTCAATTCTACCCTTGGTGATTGCGGCAGCAATGGCATATGAACCGGCTTCGATTCTGTCAGCTACCACTTCATGCTCGGCGCTTTTAAGTTCTTTAACCCCTTCAATGGTTAAAATCGAAGTGTTTTTACCTTCAATTTTTGCGCCCATTTTGGTAAGCAAATCTATCAAATCGGCAATTTCAGGTTCTTTGGCCGCATTTTCAATTTTTGTTGTGCCTTTGGCTAAAGTTGCGGCCATTAAAATGTTACAAGTGGCACCGACTGATGCTTTCGGAAAAATTACATGCGCACCTTTTAAGCCGTCTTTGGCATTTGCAATAACATATCCGTTCTTAATTTCAATTTGTGCACCCATAAGCTCTAACGAATTAAGATGAATATCCATAGGTCTTGCACCAATTGCACAACCACCTGGAAGTGATAATTCCACATGACCTTCTCTTGCAAGCAAAGGACCTAAAACATAGTAAGAAGCTCGCATTTTGCGAACATAATCATAAGGAGCAACCAAACTGTCAAATTTTTCAGTGGTGTAGGTATAGGTTTTAGATTCAAAACCGCTTTTTGATTCTGTTTTTTCCTCAATTTCAGTTCCTAAAACCGTTAGAAGCGAATTTAAAGATTTTATGTCCGATAAAATCGGCATATTGGTAAGTTTAACCGATTCTTTGGTTAGTAATGAAGCGCAAATTAAGGGTAAAGCCGCATTTTTTGCACCGCTGATAAAAATTTTTCCGTTAAGCTGGTTGCCGCCTCTGATTTTAATTTTATCCATTGTTTTGTTCCTTTAGTTTTTTAAGTTTTTCGCGTTCTTCTTGCTGTTTTTTGCGTTTTAACAGGTTTTTTTGCAAAGCTTTTGCTTCTTTTTCAAAACGAATATCTTTTGCTTTTTTGGTTTTGTTCATTTTTAGAGCTCTTTTTTAAGTAAATTAAATCTTTTTTGAGCATAACTTATTTTAAAAAACATTCAAACTTTTATATCGTTTCATTCACAAGTGGTTAAAATATTTGGTAAAAACAATAAGATGAAAGAAAATAAAAAAATATAAAAAAAACACTTGCATTTTATTTTTAATGTGATATTAAATAACGCATCAAAATGATGCGGGTATAGCTCAGGGGTAGAGCGCAACCTTGCCAAGGTTGATGTCGTGGGTCCGAATCCCATTGCCCGCTCCAATAGCAAAAAGCCACCTTTCAAGGTGGTTTTTTGTTGTTGTATAGCGGCAACGGATAAGGACCCACGAAGAAGTGGTCCGACACAAGCGAAAGGCAGACGAAAGTATGCCGGTCGGCTGAAAGCCGATGAGCGCAGGGAATGGAGCTTTAGCGTAATAATCCCATTGCCCGCTCCAATAGCAAAAAGCCACCTTTCGAGGTGGTTTTTTCTTGTGCCCTAAAACCCCGCGTTAGACGCGGGGTACGGTGAAGCTTATAGCGATGGAGTTGTCAAATAGCTCCAATTAGGTTATAATTTTGCGGTCTGCCAAGACGCAAAAAACCTAATTGG
>SUUV01000018.1 GCA_015062345.1 Alphaproteobacteria bacterium
GCTACCTCATTTTTGATTTAAATCTTTTAAACGACTCTTTTTACTTGCAAAAAAAAAAAACGGTTTATGATGCGTCTTGAAAGGTAAATTTTTGCACCTTTTAAAATTAAGTTTAACTATTTTTGTAAAGGAATAAAATTATGAGAAAATATTTTCTTTTATCAACCATAGCACTCTTGGCTGCAACAAATGTAAATGCGGCAAACTATGCTCAAGATGAACTCGTTGTTAATGCAGAAGTCGCCTATGCTGCAGACTTAAATTGTTCAGCATTAAATTTTGGTAAAATCATTATGAAAGTTAACTCAACTCAAGATTCAACAGTAACTATTTTTGATGATGTAGATGGGTTTACGGGTGATATCCTAGATGTACAAGATGGTGCGCAAGCTGTGTGCGAAGATGTAAGCGGAGAAGGTCATATGGGGACTATTGAAGACACAAGTGTTGTATTAAGTCATGAAAGCACAGAAGACCAATTAAGTGCAACAATAACACAAACCTATGATTTGTGGCTCGGTGGAACATTAACAATTCCAGCCGGTTCTCCTTCCGGTAAATATACAGGAACAGTAACTGTAACTTCAACCTGGGAATAATTAACAGCACACCCTCTGATTTTTGTTTCAGAGGGTGTTTTTTTCATCTAAAGATTTATTTTTTTCTTAAAAATGCCGGAATATCCAAATTATCTAATTCTTCATCGGTGGAAAAGCTTATTTCTTCCGTGTCATCACTAAATTTTGGTGTCATCGGCTCTTGAGCCACAAATTGTTCTTTGCGGTTTTTACGAGCTCTTGACAAGCCCAAAACTCTGTCAATGAAATTCGGTTTTGAAACTTCCGGTTCAACAATCGGTTCTTCTTTGATATTTTCACTAAACATCAAACCATCATTTTCCGGAAACAATACCGGTTCTTCATCAATGGTATTAAGATTTGTATGCGGTGTAAAAATGTCTTTTTCATCTATCATAAAATCGTCAAGTTCTTTTACCAAGTTTATTTCTTCTTTAACTTCTTCTTTTTCTGCTACCGGCTTGTTGATAATGGCATTAAACAGCGCAGATGCTTGCGGAGCTTCCGGTATGGCATTAGATTTTTCAATTAAGTCAAAATCTTCAAATTTTGAAAAATCTGTTGTTGTTTCGGAAACCAAATCATCAATTGCAACCGGTGTAACATCTTCAATTTCAACATCAAAATCAGCAGTTTCTTCCGGCAACACATTGAGCTCATTTAAGTTATCCGAAGCTGTTTCATTTTCTTCAGATTTTACGGTTTCTTCTTCCGGTTTTGTAGCCGAAAATCTTTCTAAATTGGCATCAATGTCGGTATGTTCATCTGTGCTTACAATTTCTTCATTGGTAGCCGGAGCATAACTTTCGTTTATATATGAGGCAACATCAGATTTATTGGGCATTGTTCTTACAAACGGTTTGTTCTCAATTCCGGTAACCACAATTGAAACTCTGATTTTTCCTTCTAACGAATCATCATAGCTTGAGCCGAAAATGATGTTTGCATCATCGTCAACTTCTTCTTTGATGATGTTTGCGGCTTCGTCAATTTCCAACAATGTGATATCATTGCCGCCGGTAATGTTTATTAACACACCTTTTGCCCCTTTCATTGAGCAATCATCTAACAAAGGATTTGATAAAGCTTGTTCTGCCGCCACTCTGGCTCTGTCTTCACCTTCGGCTTCACCTGTTCCCATAATGGCTTTTCCTTTGTCTTCCATAATGCTTTTAATATCGGCAAAGTCCAAATTGATAAGTCCGGGCATCATCATCAAGTCGGTAATTGAGCGGACACCGGAATATAGCACATTGTCAGCCATAACAAATGCTTCGCTCAATGTGGTGTTTTTATCGGCGATTCTGAACAAATTTTGATTCGGAATTACTATGATGCTGTCAACTTCATTGGTAAATGTGGCCAAAGCACTTTCTGCAGTTTCCATTCTTTTTTTGCCTTCAAAAGAAAACGGCTTGGTAACAACACCAACGGTTAAAATGCCTTTTTCTTTGGCAATTTTTGCTACTACCGGAGCCGCACCCGAGCCTGTACCGCCACCCATGCCGGCGGTGATAAAGACCATATTTGCACCTTCCAATTCTTTTTCAATTTCGCTTCTTGCTTCTTCGGCGGCAAGTTTGCCGATTTCGGGTCTTGCACCTGCACCTAAGCCTTGTGTAATTTCAAGACCTAACTGAATTTTTCTGCTGGCTTGCGAATGTGCCAAAGCTTGAGAATCGGTATTAGCAACAACAAAATCAACCCCTTCTAATTTTTTTGCAATCATATTGTTAACGGCATTGCCGCCGCCACCACCGACACCAATTACACTAATGCGCGGTTTTAAGTGGGTGATGGTTGTATCTGCTACTGCTAAACTTATGGACATTTTTAATAGACTCCTATTATTACAAAGATTTTTTCATATTATCACAATACAAAAAATAAATTAAGGTTTGGTTACTAAACACTGTTTTTATTGATTAAATTTTAAAAATTTTGCTTAAACCAACTTATAATCTTCCCGATACCGCCGATTTCCAAATTCGGACGAGAAATTACACTGACCGGTTTTTTTTCTTTATAATTAATGGCGAACAAGAGCATTCCTAATGCTGTTGAAAACACCGGCGAATATAGTTCTTTGGGTATGTTGGGTATATTTCGGGCAACTCCTAACCGAACTTGTTTATCAAGTATGAGGGCGGCAACATCTCTGATGCCGGCAAGCTCGGAGCAACCGCCGGTTAAAATTACTCGATGCGAACTGACATCTTTTAAGCCGTGTTCGGCAAGTTTTTTGTTTACCATCTCAAAAATTTCTTCAACTCGGGGCGCAATGATATTAATCAAATCAGACTTGTGGATTTGCTTAATGTAGTTGTCATCTTCTTCACCCACAGGATAAACATTTATAACTTCCATTTGGTCATGGCTGATTAAAAAAGCACAGCCGTGTCTGACTTTTAAGTCTTCGGCATGCAATGATGAAGTGGTTAAACCCCAAGCTATATCATTTGTTATGTTGTTTCCGCCGACCGGTAAAGTGGAAAAATGTACAGGATAACCGTTTTTGAATGTAACAATGCTTGTTGTCCCGCCACCGATATCTACAAGTGTGGCTCCGAGTTCTTTTTCATCGTCAACCATACAAGACAAAGCGGAAGCATATGCGGAAAAAGTTTTTTCGGCAATTTCAAGATGCGCATTTTCAATCACGGCAGCCAAGTTTTTGTATAGCATCTCGGGATAAAAACCAAGCATTAAATCCAAGTTTAAACTTTCGCCGTATATATTGCGAGGGTCTTTTACATATTCTCCGTTATCAACCTTAAAATTGGTCGGTAAGCAATGTATAAGTTCGTTATCGGACACATTAATTTTTGAATTGCTTTTTGAAATGAGTTTTTCAATGTCGTTTTCCGATATCGGACGATTTTTGTGTAATGATATACTTGATGAACGCATCAAAGAACGCGTCTTATCGCCTGAAACATTAATTATAACTCTGCTGATGCGCTCATTGGCCATTTGTTCGGCGGATTCTACAGCATTACATATGGAAAGGGTTGCTTGGTTTATGTCGGTGATTACACCGTTTTTTATTCCTTTTGAGGCATTATAACCGTAACCGACAATTTCAATTTTTTTATCACGACCGCTGATATGAGCAATAATACAACACACTTTAGATGAACCAATATCTAAAGTTGCGAGTGTCGAAGGCTTTACAAACGGCCGATTCACTACCAATTCCCCAAGGTTGCATTATTTTTCATCAACAGTGTTGCTTAAAGCTACACTGACTTTGTTTTTGTACCTTAAATCAATGATGGTTAATTTACGATTAAGAACATCATATTGATTGTTTATTTTAACAAATTTTTTCCAGGCCTGTTGCATATCATCTTGCGGAAGTTTGACCGTGATTCCGTTTTCAAAACTGTCAAAAATTAAGTTCCATCGTCTTTGTGAAAACAATACGGCGGCCACAATTCTGTTGTTAAGTTCCGGATTTTGTGAAGTTATTTTTAACAACTTTATTATGTGTTCGGGAGCGTTTTCTCCGGTTATGACCAAAATCGGCTTATGTGCGACATATTCGGCATCAATAATTTTTCCGTTCATATCCAACGGATAAAACTTGCCGTCATTTTGCCATAAGGCCAACACTTCTTTTTCGTATAGTTTAACTTGTAAAATGTTGGGAAAATATGTTCGTTTAATGTCGGCTTTTTCTACCCAAGGCAATTGTTCGATTTTTTGTTTTATTTCTTTTAAGTCTGTGTCTAATATGTTGTTTTCTCGGCTTAAACCGATTGCGTTTAACAAATCTTCTTTTGTGGTTTTTTCACGGCCCTCAATGATTATGTCATCTATTGCCAAACCGTATTTAAGTCCGTTTTGGTAAAATTCATCGAG
Organism: Alphaproteobacteria bacterium; assembly: GCA_015062345.1. GTDB lineage: Bacteria > Pseudomonadota > Alphaproteobacteria > RF32 > CAG-239 > JAFTYO01. The sequence goes on from SUUV01000018.1 coordinate 4,443, forward strand.
CAGTTGGCTGACTTTTTTATCAACCAAACTGTCTCTTACGGTAATGATAATCATACTGACCGAAGCAATCAGCAACAACAAGAAAATAAGCCCGAATATTCTAAACGGAGTTTCAATCGGCAAACTTACTTTGTTTTTTGCTTGTAACGGCTTGTTGCCGTTGTTACCTATAATTTTATTAAATATCTTCATTGGTCGGAAATGCCCATTCGCTTAACTTCCCACTCAAGAGTGATGGAAGTTTTTTGTTTAACTTTTTTGATGATGGTTTCTCCGAGATCTTCAATGTCTTTGGCCGTTGCAGTGCCGGTATTGATTAAAAAATTGCAATGCTTTTCCGAAACTTTTGCTCCGCCTATTTGTAAATCGGCACAACCGGATTTTTTAATCAGCTCCCAAGCTTTCAGTCCTTGAGGATTTTTAAATGTTGAGCCGGCAGTTCTTTGATTGTAGGGCTGATTTTTAATTCGATACTGCTTATGTTCTTCCAAAATTTTTGCAATTTCTTCTTTGGGGGTATATTCTGTTTTTAAGGTTATGGAAACAATAATCCAATCATCGGGGAAAAAACTGTTGCGATATGAAAGTTGTAAATCTTCCGGCATTACCTCTTTTATTTGTCCCAACGAATTAACAATTGTGGCTGATATTAAGACATCTTTGATACATCTGCCGAAACAACCCGCATTGGTTTTTATTGAACCGCCGATGCACCCCGGAATTGAGCACAAAAACTCAAGACCGCCCAAATTATTATCCAAAAGCACCTTTTTAAGCTCAATGTTTTTTAATCCGGCATAACATGTAATTGAATGCGTGTGCAACTCAAGACGCTTAAAATATGGGCTGTCAAGTTTGATAACAACACCTGAAACGCCACCGTCTCTTATAAGCAAATTTGAGCCGCCGCCAATTAAGCATACGGGTATATTGTAGGGCTTTGCTTTTAAAAAGTGGCATAAATCATCTAAATCTTGCGGAATAAACATCACTTCTGCCGGTCCGCCGACACCAAACCATGTGTGTTTGCTTAATTTTACATCTTTTAAATATTTTCCTCGTACTTGAGGCAAAATATCAGTTAACTGTGTTTTATCATTATGTGCAAACATTGTTTATCCTTTCTTACATATCTTTATCTTCCGCAGATGAATTTTTGCGAGTGATTGCAAGTAGCATACCGATACATATTGCAGAGGCCAAAAGTGATGAACCTCCATATGAAATAAAAGGCAGTGTCATACCTTTGGTGGGCATTAAATGAAGTGTGGAAGCCATATTGATTATACCTTGCAAGCCAAACGATGCGGCTAATCCGGCTGATGCATATACCACAAACAAATTGTTATCTTTTAGGGATAATATAAGTGCTCGAAGTACGACAATACTGAACAAAATTACCAATATGGCACATAACCATACTCCAAATTCTTCTCCGGCAACGGCAAAGATAAAATCGGTATGAGCATCGGGTAAATGCAGTTTTACAACACCTTCACCCGGACCTTTCCCGAACAAATTGCCGTTTTCAAATGCTTTTAACGATTTTTCTACCTGATAGGGCAAATTATCTCCCGATGCCAAAAAAGCTTGAACTCGAGAGTGAACATGGTCAAAAGTAAAATATGCGCCGATACCTCCTAAAACAACCAAAAGGATAAATCCGCCAACGAGAACCATCGGCAGACCGGCCAAAAACAATTGAAAACCCCAAATTGCCAACACAACCAGTGTCATACCGACATCGGGTTGCAACAATAATACACAGGCCGTGAAAATAAATAATGCGGTGGATAAAATGCCACCGGGAAATTCATCAAATTTTTTACTTCCGTCCAACAACCAAGCCGAAACAATTACAAATGTGGGTTTAATAAATTCGGAAGGTTGAAGTGAAACACCAAACAAGTTTATCCATCTTGAAGCTCCTTTGGTTTCAAAACCGATAAACAAGGTTGCCAAAGTCAGTACAAGAGCGCCGACATATCCGACAACGGCTAATCTTCTGATGGTTTTTAAGTTTTGCATTGATAAAAAGATAATAACAAACAGTGCTACACCAATAAATAACATTTGTCTTTTGATAAAATGATAATCATCGACATTTATGGTTCTGGCAACGGAAGGACTGGCTGAAAATACCAAAAATGCTCCGATGAAAATTATGGAAAAAACAATACAAAGTGTTACCTTATCTACCGTCCACCACCAATTTGCCAATCTGCTCTTATTTAATCTGGAAATTGTAAACACTTTTATATCCTTATATTTAAAAATTTATGAGGGCGGCAAAGCCTAAAAGCGCCAAAACAAAACCGACAATCCAAAATCTGACGACAACGGTGGTTTCTTTCCAACCTAACTGTTCAAAGTGATGATGAATCGGTGCCATTTTAAAAAATCTTTTACCGGTTTTTTTATACCAAAAAACTTGTATCATTACCGAAAGCGTTTCCATAACAAAAACACCGCCGACAATTGCAAGCAAAATTTCTTGTTTTACAATGACGGCAATTGTTCCTAAAACCGCACCCAATGCCAATGAACCGGTGTCGCCCATAAACACTTTGGCCTTTGGAGCATTAAACCATAAAAAGCCTAAACATGAGCCGGCCAGAGATGCGCATATTACGCTGATTTCGGAAGATTTAGGAATGTATACAAAAGAAAAATCAGATGCCAATGAACTACCGCTGATAAATGCAACACTAAAAAAGAAAATAAATACCAAAATTAACAATCCGGACGCCAAACCGTCGAGTCCGTCGGTTAAATTTACCGCATTTGATGTGCCGGAAATTACTATCACCGCAAAAGGAATGTAAAGCCACGATAAGTTTAAAACCATTTTCAAATACGGAATGGAAAGTACGGTTGAAGTTGCCGACGGAGTTGCGGCGGTGACAATTGTTACGGCGACAACCGCTGTCATAAATTGAACAAACAATTTTGCCTTTGCGGTTAAGGCATTGGGAGTTTGTTTACTGACTTTTATGTAGTCGTCAATAAATCCGGTTATACCAAAAACCAACATTACGAGCAACACAACCCAAACAAAATGATATGTTATATTGGCAAAAAGTATTATAGACAACATTGAAGTTAACAATATAAGCAAACCGCCCATTGTAGGAGTGCCTTGTTTGGTCTGAATATGCGATTGCGGTCCGTCATCTCTTATGGGTTGTCCGTGTTGTTGAAATTTTTTCAAATAATATATTGTTTTGTTTCCCAAAATTAAGGATAAAACAAAAGCTAAAAAAAATGCCGCAAAAGCCCTTATTAATACGGGTAACGCCAAATTGCCAAACATTGTAAGCATATCAATTCCTTTGTTAAATATAAACAATCTTTTGACAATATATACTCTAATATCTAAAATAAGTCTTAATGAAAACAAAACTAAAAAAATAAAATCTTAAATTTTATCCAAGATAAAAAAAACATTCCTTGACGGATTTTTCAAATGTGTTATTGTAAGATGTTTGTGTTAATTAACGGAGATATACTGTGTTTAGTGATAAAAAAGTTGTGATTTGGGATTTGGATAATACTTTATATCGAATCACTCCTGAATTTGCCGACAGATTGGATTTGGCAATGGCCGAAGCCTTAGTGTTGGATTTGGGTGTTGATATGAGTGTTGAAGATTGCAAAGATTTGGTAAAGCAATCGTATAAAATCTATCGTGACGGCGGTGAATATTTTTATCAAAAGCATAATATATCACCTAAAGACTTGTTTAAATATTACTTTAATCGTAAACCGATTTATCTTATAGAGCCTTATGAAAATTTGGCCGAGAAGATAAAACAAATTCCGTTTGAACAATATGTTTTTACGGCAAGTAATCGTGAAGCATCAGAAAAAATTTTAAAACACATAGGTTTGTATGAAATATTTAAAGATAAGTTTTTTTCGGTTGAAGATTTCGGCGTTTATAAGAAAAATGAAAATTCTGCCGTATATCGTCAATATTGTGAAAAAATAGGTTTTGCTCCCGGTGAGTGTATTTTTGTTGATGACAGCTATTCAAATCTGGAATTTGCAAAAGAAATCGGTATGACTACAATCAGAATTTTTTATAAAGAAAATTCGGCCAAAGACAAGGATTATATCGATTTAGCCTATAAAGGCGTGCAAGATTGCGTTGATGCATTGATAGAATGCAAACAAGACCGCTAAATTTTATCGGTCTTGGCAAATCATATTTTCATAGTCATAATTTTTTTGGTTGTCAAGCTTTGCTTGTTCGGCATTGGTTTCGGCTTTTATCTCGTCTAAAATAGGGTTAAGAGCCGATAAATATATTTGTTGCAGTTCTTGTTGAGCTTGTTCTAAATCAATGTCTTCGGTTGAGCCGATTACCGCATTGTTTTTAACAACTTCCAAAAATCGTTGTTTTACAATGGGTAGATAGTGTTCTAAAACACTTTGATTGATTTGTTGATGTGTTTGTTCATGCCGTAATATCACATTGTACATACAACTGTCTTCCTGATAATCTCTGGCTATGTATATAACCGGATTTTCTCCGACACCCAAATATAGGTTAATATTGGTCGGATAAACGCATGTGATACCGGATAATAAAGTTTGTTTTCTGATTTTAAAATTAAGGTTTATGGCATGTTCAAATGTTGATAATCCATTTAAAAAATTACCTTTGGCAGATGTCCCGCCATATTCTTGTATATGCATTCTGGTAATTGTTCTTCTGCTTTTGGTATTATCATACTTTATATCCCCAAAAGAAGTGGTTATAACAACTTCAGGTTCTCGCATATTGCGAAGACATGCATACTTGATATCGTCGTTTGCAAGGGCAAAAGACGAAAAAAATGTTAAATTTGCAAAAAAAACTATGTAAAAAACTTTTTTCATGCTATGATGATAGCAATAAATTATCAATTTAGAGTTAAGAAAATGAAATATTTTACATTAATAATTGGTTTTTTGCTTCAAACGATGCCCGTCTTTGCTCAAAATATTGCAAGACAGTCCCAAGTTCCGGCATTTTTTATGCCGATGCAAGAATATACACAAAAGCAAGAAACATTACCTCCGCTTGAGAAACAAGAACAGATGCAAAATCAGGTTTCTGATATCAATAATGAGCAATATGATGTAAAATATGTTTTGGTAAACGGGGTTTATGTGCCGACTTTTACCAAAAGACAAAAAATACAACCTCAACCTAAAGATGATATCAGTATGCAAGAGCACCCGAGCATAAAGCGAAACACTACCAAGCTTGTTACACATAATGATATCGAAGATAACAGTTTTGAATCTGAAGTTGATACAGAACAAATCGCTCCTGTGCAATTACAACCGGAATTTGTTGAACAACCGCCGGAGAAGCCTCAACAAAAACCTGTTGAATCGGTTTTAAATCAGGCAAGAGAACTTATAGAGTTGCCTTTTGATGCCACTATAAATCCGGAATTGGCGCCGTACAGAAATATATATGCTCAATATTTGAATGATACATTGGTGTTTCAAAAGGAAGGATATTTTCCTGTAAATCAAAAGTTGGAACAATCGCTGAGTAAAATGTCTTCTGATAAACATTTGACTGTTTTTGAGGGAACAATTCCGCTCGGGAAAAAGTAAAGCCGGCTTGTTGTCTGATAATAAATTTTTCGGAACTTTAAGTCATAATCGGTGTTGACAAAGGTAAAAGATAATTATATTATGCCGGAAGTTTTAATAACATAGGTTAATTTTATAAATGAGTCCTACTTATATTTACATTTTTAATTTAGTTTTAGTTTTAATTTTAGTTTTACTCAATGCTTTCTTCGTGGTTTCTGAATTTTCTATTGTGAAAATTCGTAAAACCAAGCTTGAAGAATTGGCTCATAACGGTAACAAAAGAGCAAAAATTGCTCTAAAAATTACGGATCATCTTGATTCGTATTTGAGTGCCATTCAACTTGGTATTACATTGGCATCATTAGGTTTGGGTTGGATTGGTGAACCTGCGGTTTCAAAACTTTTGGAAAACACATTGGGAGGATATTTTTCCGAAAACCCGATTTTGTTACATTCGGTCAGTTTTGGTGTGGCCTTTACTTTTATTACCGTGTTGCATGTGGTGTTAGGTGAGTTGATACCAAAATCTTTGGCGATTCAGAAAACCGAAACTTATGTGTTGCTGATTGCTTATCCGCTGTATACATTTAAGCGCATATTTTATCCGTTTATTTGGGTTTTGGATATGGTAACCTTAAAATCGCTCAAAATGATGGGAGTTCAACCGGCATCGGAAGAAGAAATGGCGCATTCGGAAGAAGAAATTAAGCTTATTGTTAATGCTTCTCAACGAGGCGGAGTGATTGATGACACCGAACGAGATATCATTCAAAATGCAATTGACTTTTCGGAAATTTGTGCTCATGAAGTGATGATACCCAGACAAGATATGTCTTGCTTGTTCTTAAATGACAGTTTTGAACAGGTTATGCAACTGATTAAGCGCTCTAAACATACTCGATATCCGTTATGTGACAAAGACCGAGACAATGTTGTAGGTATGATTCATATTCGTGACTTGTTGGAACACTGTGAAGAAAAACTTGAAAAAGGACGATTAAACAAAATTGCTCGTCAGATTTTGTTTGTGCCGGAAAATCAATCGGTTTCCGAAGTGTTGCACCTTATGATGCGCAAACACACGCATGTTGCCATTGTGGTTGATGAATATGGCGGAACGGCCGGTATGCTCTCAATGGAAGATATCTTGGAAGAATTGGTCGGTGACATTATGGACGAACACGATGTTGCCGAAGCACAAGAAATTCAGAAAGTTAACGAGCAAATTTGCGAATTTGACGGTAAAGTCCTCATTGAAGATGCATATGAATGTATGAATTTGCCTTGTTGCGAACGAGATGAAAGTACCATCGGGGGATATGTCTTCACACTCTTGGGCAGAGCTCCTAAAGTCGGCGATAAGGTTGAAGACGAATATTGTCATTATGAGGTTATTTCATCAAACAAAATGCGGGTTAAACGCGTTAGAGTTCAAATTAAAGAACAAGAGCAAGTTCAAGAAGAAATATAAACTTGCGCTGTAAGACATAAAAAAACCACCGGCCTGAAAATATATCTTAATTGATACACTTTATCGGCGGGTGGTTTTTTTGTTATCTTCTAAGATACTTGAGGTATCCGTTTTTGATTACCCAGAAAATGTTTTTGTTGTATTGCTTGTAAAAAACAACCATTTGAGGGTCAAATTCGCACAACTTTTCAAAATCTTCCTCGGTCAGCTTTTTGGCATTTAACAAAAGACGATAACCTTTGTGTCCACACTTTCTCAGACGATCGGTAAAATTATCATCTTTGAAGATGACCATTGCAACATTTTGAACCGTGGTAGTTGCACAAGCTCTGTTAACCAACTCGGCAAAGCCCTCATCAGTTTGCGTCAACAAAAGGAGTAATTCGTTCCTTTTTTGCCCCGGATCAATGACCTTAATCCAAGCAAAGAAGTATTCGTACATACCGTAACGTACATATTCTTCCATTGTCAGATTGTCTTTCAGGAAACTTTTGGCTTGAGAAGTTCTTTTCAAACCGGTTATAACCGTGTCTCGATCATACTTTTCAAGGGCAACCGTCATCAGCTTATATGAAGATACGATGCTTTCAAAGAAATTATCGCTAAGACCGAACATTTTGTGCAGTTCATCGAGCCTTGCCTCCAAGAGCTGTCGTTCTTGCTTTTTCTTTTCGTCTTGTTGCTTTTGGGCTTCAGAAATAATCTGTTGATATAAACCCATTGCAGCTTTATCCCCCAATGCCTTTTTTAAGACATTCATCTTTGCCGAATTTGTAAAACCTTTCTTGAATAAGTCTTTGTCATAAGGCATAATTTGAGAAAACAAATGCTTTGCACCAACCCGATACAAAAACTCCAAAAGCTCAAGTGTAACTAAATAGCCGTCTTTGACCAGTTGTACAACCTGCTCATAGTCACCAAAACGGGTAACTTGCATAATAATATCCCATTGCCTGGCAACGGATACATCTTTGATATAACTATTCATAATCATAATATAACAAAAATTTGATTTCTAAGCCTGAATTTAGTTTATTTCACAACATTTGTCAATAAAAACTTGACAAATATTTTCATGCAGATTATACTTAACCATATTTTAAATTATTATATTATGGCAGATTTAACAAATAATTTTGATGGCATTGATACCAATGCTTATGATGATGTTTGCATTATTCACCAAAATCAGGTTATCTGTGTAAAAGGTAACAAACCGGAAAATTGTAGCTTCAGTTCGGTGCCTGTAAGTTTTGTACTGGCAGTCAGGTACAATAGCGGAAAGCCTTATTACTCAGTTTTTCAGATGCAATATGACAAATTCATCTTCATCGGTGGTGGTGAAAGAATTACTTCCACAGATGATGGTTCGATTTTTCTTTGCACAACACAAGAGATTGAAAATGGTGATGAGCAGAGTATTATCTACAAGCTTGAACTCAATGAACTTGGGTTCTACTACAAGGTAGAGCTTTTTAAGGTTTAATTTTTTAAAAATGCCCGATTATGAAAGCCAAAAATTTTAAAAGAGTGATGCTCATTTTGTTGACCATCATCTTTGCGCCTTTTATAGTCTGGATGGCTGTAACCGGTCAAAACCTTGCCGCCGCTTTATGTGCGGTGTTCTACTTACAGCTCTTTATTCATATAAGAGCTAAATTCTGATTGAAAGGGGGATTTCTTCCCCCTTTTTTCATACCTCATTTTTGATTTAAATCACTTTTAAGACTCTTTTTACTTGCAAAAAAAAAAACGGTTTATGATGCGTCTTGAAAGGTAAATTTTTGCACCTTTTAAAATTAAGTTTAACTATTTTTGTAAAGGAATTTTAAAAATGAGAAAATATTTTCTTTTATCTGCTGTGGCACTTTTAGCTGCAACAAATGTAAATGCGACATACCAAGCTCAAGATGAACTCGTTGTTAATGCAGAAGTCGCCTATGCTGTAGACTTAAATTGTTCAGCATTAGATTTTGGTAAAATCATTATGAAAGTTAACCCAACTCAAGATTCAACAGTAACTATTTTTGATGGTGTAGATGGGTTTACGGGTGATATCCTAGATGTACAAGGTGGTAATCAAGCTACGTGCGATAGTGATAAGATGAATAGTACAATCGGGACTGCTGAAGACACAAGTGTTGTATTAAGTCATGAAAGCACAGCAGACAAATTAAGTGCAACAATAACACAAACCTATGATAATTGGTTCGGTGGAACATTAACAATTCCAGCCGGTTCTCCTTCCGGTAAATATACAGGAACAACAACTGTAACTGTTACCTTTGAATAATTAACAGCACACCCTCTGATTTTTGTTTCAGAGGGTGTTTTTTTATAAAGGAATACAATTTTGACAACATAATAATTAAAACAGCATATAATCTTTTAGTTTTTCGGCGCTTGCTTTTAGCAAAATATGTTCTTCGGGGGTTAGCTTGGGATAAATTACTTTTTCAACACCATTTTGGTTGATAATTGACGGAAGCGACAAGCAAACATCTTTTATGCCTTCAATATCTTGATGCAATGATGACACGGTCAAAATGGCATTTTCGTTGGTACCGATAGCCTGACAGATTCTGGTCAGTCCGCCGGCAATGCCGTAAAATGTTGCTCCTTTTCCTTCAATAATTTTATAGGCTGCATTTCGGACATTGTCATCAATGGTGGCTTTTGTTTCAAAGTTAAACTTGCGATTTAACTCAATGCTTAGCGTTTCAAGTGCCACAGTGCCGGCATCGGCATTTGACCAGATTAAAACCTCACTGTCGCCGTGTTCGCCCAACACATTGGCATGAATGGATTTTGAAGAAATTTTTAAGTGTTCGCCCAAAAGAGTTCTAAACCTGGATGTATCTAAAATTGTACCACTGCCAAAAACTCTATTGTGGGGAAGTTCGGATATTTTTAAAGTATAATATGTCATAATATCAACCGGATTTGAGGCAACCAAAATTATGGTTTCGGGTGCATAATATAGGGTTTGACTGATGACAGATTTTAAGATTTCGACATTTCTTTCCATTAAGGCTATGCGAGTCTCTCCCGGTTTTTGATTTGCTCCGGCACAAATAATTACAACATCGGCACAAGTTAAATCGGCATAAGTTCCGGCTCTGACAACACTGGCATAAGCAAAAGTAGTTGCGTGTGAAATATCCAAAGCTTCGGCTATGGCTTTTTTTTCGTCCTTGTCAATTAAGATAACTTCTCTTGCTACACCTCTTAATACAAGCGCAAAAGCGGTGGCACTTCCGACATTGCCGGCTCCGATGATGCCTATTTTCATTTTTTTCTCCGTAAATATTTGTTTGTTGCGCTTAAGATATATGCTTAAAAAACTCAAAAACAAGGCTTTTATACACTATTTATGACAGTTTGTTTCAAAACATAAAACACATTGTTTCAATGTGTTAGAGTGTTAAGAGTGATTTTTTTGCAGGTAAATTGAAAAAAAAGCTTGTCAAAATGTATAAATGTGTGCTAACAACACATCAAGACTAGTTGTTAGTCTGAAATTTGTTTTAATTTTATTGAGGTATAAATACATGACTGATACCGCTAATCGCGTTAAAAAGATTGTTGCTGAACACTTAGGTGTTGAAGAATCTAAAGTTACTGAAAGTGCCAGTTTCATTGATGATTTAGGTGCTGACAGCTTAGACACTGTTGAGTTGGTTATGGCATTTGAAGAAGAATTCGGTTGCGAAATTCCTGATGATGCTGCTGAAAAAATTCTCACAGTGAAAGATGCTATTGACTATCTTTCTAAGAATGCGTAAGTCTTGTGGCTTAAAGTAAGTGTAAGAACTCGCTGCTATCAGGCGAGTTTTTTCATATAACATAATGTAACAGATTTAAAAAAGAGGTTTTTAAATGAGAAGAGTTGTAATTACCGGTTTGGGAGTTGTTTCTCCTTTAGGGCGCGGTGTTGAACACAACTGGAAGCGTTTATTAAACAGTGAATCCGGTGTTGTCAAAATTGATGATATAGATTTAAAAGATATTCCGGTGCAAATTGCCGGTCGTGTTCCTTGTGGTAACGGGGAAGGACAATTTAATCCTGATGATGATTTAGCCCCCAAAGACCAAAAGAAAAATGACAAGTTTATTTTGTTCGGTATTGCTGCGGGAAGTGATGCCATAAAAGACAGCGGTTACATTCCGCAAACCGAAGAAGAACAAAACAGATATGGTGTTATGATGGGTTCGGGTATTGGCGGATTAAACTCCATTTACGAGAGTGCTTTAGCTTTTAATGAAGTTGGTATAAAGAAAATATCTCCGTTTTTTATTCCGTCTTGCTTAATTAACCTCATTTCGGGTAATTTATCAATTATGTACGGCTTAAAAGGTCCGAATCATGCTTGTGTAACAGCTTGTTCAACCGGAACTCATGCCATTGGTGATGCTGCTCGTATGATTGCATCAGGTGATGCTGATGTAATGGTTGCCGGCGGTGCCGAATCTGCAGTTAATGTTTTGGGTTTGGCAGGTTTTGCTCGTATGAAAGCAATTACGGCTGAGTTTAATGACAATCCGAGTAAGGCATCTCGTCCGTGGGATAAAAATCGCAGCGGATTTGTAATGGGTGAGGGTGCCGGTGCCGTTGTTTTGGAAGAACTTGAACATGCCAAGAAAAGAGGTGCCAAAATCTATGCCGAAGTTGTAGGTTACGGTATGAGCGGTGATGCATATCACATTACGGCGCCATCGGGTGACGGTGCATACAGAGCAATGAAAATGGCAACCGATAAAGCCAAAGCGCATGGTGTGGAGTTAAAAGATATTAATTATATCAATGCGCACGGTACATCGACTCCGGCAGGTGATGTCGGTGAGGCCATGGCGGTTAAGCGCTTGTTTGGTGAAGATATGAAAACCGTTTCAATGTCTTCAACAAAATCGGCCATCGGACACTTGTTAGGTGCTGCCGGTGCGGTTGAGGCGGTTTATACCACTTTGGCGCTTCGTGATCAAATTTGTCCTCCTACACTTAACTTGGAAGATGTAGAAGATGATGTTGCCGACATTGATTTGGTGCCTTTAAAACCCAAGAAAAAAGAAATTAAGGCCGCAATGTCAAACTCATTTGGTTTTGGTGGTACAAACTCGTCTATCGTCTTAAAAAAATACGAAGATTAGTTTTTGACCAAACTTATATAAAAAAACACCCGTTCGGGTGTTTTTTGTTTGACAAATATTTTTATTCGCAGTACATTATGTCCATAAATATATAATTAATCAATTATGAACAGGTATAATTCCAAACTTAGGTTTGTAAGGGCTGATGCTAATTTGATTTTAGTAAAAGCCATGGTTGATACAACGGAACAGGTTGTTTTCGAGTGCACCGGATATGAAAGTATTCACGCAGTTTACAGCCAAAAATTAAAGTACGAGGAGGGTTGTATGTATCATCTGTTACACGATGAACATGGGCAACTTACTCCTGTTTACCAAAGGCCGGGTATCGGACATACATGCAGCATTTTTTTGGAAGAAAAATTTGATTCGCATGATATCATAACATCCGAATGTGTCGGTGGCGTAGATGGTCGTTTTAACCTTCGCTCCATTATACTTGAAAGAGACGGTATATGGTATCACTGGATGGGAAAAACATTGACATCTATGGGTAAAAGGTTGGCAAAAAGGGTTTTCTACAATGAGGAAACCAAAGAACTGACAGTGTTTTCAACTTATCCGCTGGTTATCAAAGATGCTGTTGGTGTTGTAGCAACCGAAGACAGTGTTGTTTACGGTCAGAATGATAAGATGTGCCGTAAATTATTCCGAAACGGAGCCTGGGAAGATGTTCCGTCCTGATAAACAAAAAAGCTCTTAAAGATAAAACTTTAAGAGCTTTTGGTTCTTTAATATTAATAAGTTGCAACTACAGTAACTGTACCTGTGTACAAACCATCAGGAGCTGTTTGCGGGATACTTAATTCTCCTCTAAGATAGTAATCTGCTCCTGTTTCTATTTTAAGGTTCACATACCCGCTTCCTGATTCGTGATATAACATGATGCGTTGAGTTTCAAAACTAGGTGTTGCATCAGAACCATCAATCTGACAATAAGCACCATAGCCTGGGTTGATAACATCTATGATATCACCTGTAAATTCATTTGTATCAAGGTCGGTTATAACTCTAGACACTTGTGTCCTATTAGCTTTTGTAACGATAGTACCAAAATTTAAATCTGAACAGTCAAGTCCGGTAGCAGAAACAAGTCTTGCTTCGGCAGTAATACTTCCTTGAACATAACTTTCAGCATTTACATTTGTTGCAACCATTAAAGCCACAGCAGATAAAAGAAAATATTTTCTCATAATTTATATCCTTTACAAAAATTAAGTTTAAGTACATTTGAAAGGCAAAAAAACACCTTTCACATCGCATCATAAACCGTTTTTTTTTTTTGCAAGTAAAAAGAGTCTTTCAAGTGATTTAAATCAAAAATGAGGTAGAGGGTCTCTCTCATCACCGTCATACCTGTGCCCAAGCTTTAGCTTGGAATAGACACCGGTATCTAAGGGAATAATTTAGCTATATAATTTAACCTAGACTCCGGCATCAAGTGCCGGAGTGACAGTGAGGAGGCGGACTCCGACATCTTCGTGCCGGAGTGACAGTTAGGAGGCGGACTCCGACATCTTCGTGCCGGAGTGACAGTTAGGAGGCGGACTCCGGTAATAATTGCTTACTAAAATTGTTAAGAGGTGATAAATATAAATTTGTTTGACTATCACCTCAAAAATGATTAAATATCCACAATAGACTCTTTAAAATTGCAAAAAAAAAAACGGTTTAGAATGTGAACAGAATATAATATATGGAGTTAGTTGATGAGAAAAGTTTGTGAGCTCGGGCGGTCAATGGTTGAGATGTTAGGGGTTCTTGCCATAATTGGCGTGCTTTCTGTTGGCGGTATTGCAGGATATTCTAAAGCGATGAGAAAACATAAGCTTAATAAATTTTCCGATGGATTTAATCAATTGCTAAATGAAGCCATCAGATTAAATCCTATTTTAGAAAGTTCTATAAGTATGTCAAAATCAATAAATGAAAGCATATTTGAAACATTAAATCTTATGCCTGAGGGCATGACTTATAAAGCAGATTATATTTATGACATTTTTAACAATCAACTAAACTATTACTATGGATACCATAATGAAGGACGAACTCTTGAAAACTATTTTAGTATTACACTGTCTACTGACGGAAATAGGATAACGCAGGAAAAATCAGAAGTCTGTCATATGATTTTATTGGCTGCTAAAGAAAACTCTGAGAATATAGAGACTATTCAAACAAGAAACATTATCGGTACATCATATACAAGCACTACATTATATGGAGATAAGCGTTGTGCTCAACGCCCTGATTTGTGCTTAAAATCAGCAACTATTGATGATATAGATAATATATGTTACTCATGTTTGAGTGAAGATAGCTGTCGTTTGTTTTTGTACCTTAGTTATAAATCATTTTGGTAAATTATTTTTTATCAAATCAGCAGTTTCTTAGCTTAAAAACTCCGTTTTCATAGCCTTGGATAGAGTTGTCAAAATCGGCTTGTTCCAAGCGATATTCGGCATATGCCACATATTCTTTTTCTCGTTCGATTCCAAGATATTTTCGGCCAAGTTTTTTGGCCACAACAGCAGTTGTGCCCGAGCCTAAAAACGGGTCAAAAACCAAATCACCCTCATTGCTTGACGCCAAAATCAATTTTGCAATCAGTTTTTCGGGCTTTTGTGTCGGATGCGGAGTGTTTTCGGGCATTGACCAAAACGGAATGGATATGTCGGTCCAAACATTTGACGGATGGGTTAGTCTGAATTTTTTGCCCTCATCATTTTCGTTCCAATCTTTGGGCTTGCCTTTATCATCACGATATGGCGCAATTACCGGTCGCATCAATTTTACGGCATCAAGATTGAAGGTATATTTTTCGCTTTTGGTAAAAAACCATATGTCTTCAAGGCAGTTTTTCCAATTGTTTAATGCGCCTCGGCCTTTTTCTCGCTCCCATGATATCCTGTTTTGCAAGATAAAATATTTTTGTGCAATTTGCGGTATGGCAAGTGAGGTTTTCCAGTCGGAACAAATGTATATACTGGCATTTTCTTTTAAAAGCCGAACAGTTTTTTTAAGCCAAGAATCGAGCCAATTGAGATATTCTTGAAAAGCCATAGCCTTAAACTGTTTACCGCTGAAAACTTTGGTTAAATTATACGGAGGGTCCACTACCAACAAGTCAACACAATTGTCGGGAAGATAATCAAGCGCCTTAAATGTATCTTGCCAGATAATTTTGTTTGTAACTTCATTGATTGTACATTTGTTTTTTAATTTAATTCCGGCAGATGCATATGAGCCGATTTGCTTGGCTGTTAATGTAATTGTTCTGTTGCGAGGAGCTTTTGCCACTATTCTTCACCAAATTTGCAGTTAACCAACAATGACAAGGATTTTACGGCCTCATCTGCCTGATTTCCGGTTGCACATACTTTTATTGTAGTGCCTTGAGAGGCAGCCAACATCATTAGCCCCATAATGGAACAACCGCTCACAACCTGACCAAGTCTTTCTACCGTAATGTCGGCATCAAATTCTTCGGCGCACTTAACAAAAGCCGCTGCCGCTCTGGCATGCAAGCCTTTTTTGTTCTGAATTTCAAGCTCAATGCTGCAAATGTTTTCACTCATCTTATTGTCCCAACAATTGCGAGGCGATGTTAATATATTTTTTTCCGGCATCTTGCGCACCGATAACGGCATCTTTGAGGTTGCAATCTTTTCTTAATGCAGCCAACTTAATCAGCATCGGCAAATTAAGTCCGGCAATTATCTCCACATTGGCTTTATCCATAATCGAAATGGCCAAATTTGAAGGAGTGCCGCCAAACATATCGGTTAGGACAATTACACCTTTGCCCGAATCGTTAAGTTTGACTTTTTGCATAATTTCATCACGACGAACTTCCATATCATCTTCGGGCCCGATACATACGGTGCTTATGTGTTCTTGCTTTCCGACCACATGCTGCATGGCTGCCAAAAATTCATCGGCAAGTTTGCCGTGTGTTACAATTACCAAACCAATCATTATTTATTTCCGCCTGTCCAAGTTTTTACGGCACCGAATGCTTTTAATACATCGTCACGATTTTTAGCTTTAACAATTTCATCGGCTCTGGTTTGACGACCGATAAACACAATGTCTTCTACATTTTCAACCGGCACGCCGTATACTCGTTCAACCAATTCGCCCGAGAGTTCAACAATCATCACAAACTCAGATTCGGCCAAAACATTTTTGGTTTCAGGGTCAATTTTATCCAGTCTTACCGCCAGTCTTTCATCTCTTTTTAAAAGAGCGGTTTCCTTGCCGTCAAATTCTAACACCGGATTGACAGGTGAACCTGAACGAGAATCAATAAAAATGGCCAATTCACCATATTTATTTTCAATAATCTCGTAAAAATCTTGCTTTTCAATAATTGTATAATATTGGTTTTCCATTTGTGTCCTCACAACCAAAAAGTTAATCTTAAGGCATATGATACTTGAAGTTTTTTAAGCTGTCAATTTTCTTTACAGGTTATCTTCCAAAATTTGAATGTTTATTTTGATTTATGTTTTTTGTATGTTTTTGTTCCGGCTGTTTGAAATGTTTTAATTCAATGTTATCTTTGGTTTGTTTAAGATTTTTCTTGCGCTTTTTAATGTCTTGACCTGATTTTTCCAAAATCATCTCAGCAAGTTCAATGTCGCTTAATTTTTGTTCTCCGGCTTTGACAATGTCTTTCATATCCAAATTTTGCATAGCTTTCTTACCGCCGAGTTGTTCAACTTTTTTAATGCCTCTGGCAGCTTGTATAATTTTTCCGTCTTCAATTTTTCCCTTAATGCCAAGTTTGTCACCAACTTCTTTTTTGATAACTTGTTCTTGCATTTTTTCAGGCTCAAAGGTGGCTTGTTGCATTCCGGTTTCGAGGGCTGTTCGGCTTATGTTTTTTAACCCCGCTTCACGAGCCAAATTGTTTGCAATATGCAAAGCCTCCATTTTACCGGCTATTTGTTGCATTTGTGTATTTTCGATGGTGTTTTTTTGCTTGAACATTCGTTTTTCGTCATCGTTTAATGCGTTAAGAAGGGTGTTTTCTTCTTCTTGTTCGGGCATTTTTATATGTGCAAAAATCGTATCTTCGTCTTCATCGTCTTCATCATCATAGATATCTCTGATTTTTTTGCGAAGCTTTTGCAAGCCCAAAGGCAGGTTTTCCGGATTGATTTTTTTGTTTTTTGCTAAAGGCGATTTTTTTTCTTCATTATACTTTAGGGCTTCTTTCACATTATGTTTAAGGGTTAACTTTTCTTTTGTGCCAACCCCTTTCTTTTTCCAATCAAAAGAAAACTCTTCGTCTTCAGATATTTTATTATTTGTATCCAAAATAACCTCACTTAAAACATTATGCTTAAAAGTATGGCATATTGAGCCGTTAATGTCAAAATTATTTTATCACATATGTAATCATTATTGACTCGTCAGACAATATTTTAGGTTTAACTTCAAGTATTGTCTTGTCATTGCGCTCAATTTGAAAATTTGAACATATGTTTACAATGTGTGCAAGCATACTTTGTTTTAGTTGTTCCCAATTGTCTAAATTTGAAAAATATGATTGTTGCATTTGCAACACTTCACTGATTGACGGCATATTTTGCAATTTTATTTCGCTTGCTTTCCACAATTTTATGTAACTGTGATTAAAATATTTCAGTTTGTGGTCAGCCCCAAAAATTAATACGGCATCGGTTATGTTGTCCAAAATGTTTTGTTGTACGCTTAAAAGCTCGTTTATCATTCGGGTTGCGGCCAATTTGTCGGAAACATCTTCATAAGCAAAAATAAGTCCGTTAGGGTGCATGCAAACCACTCTTTTTATTGTTCTTCCGTCAGGAATATGCAATAAATCTTCTTTTGATTCTATTATGTTGTCAAACAACTTTATTTCATTTTCCTTGTAACCCTTAAAATCGGTTACTTCCGGCAACATACGCAAACTTCTGAGCTTTTCCAAAAATTCGGAGTATAACGGATTTGCCAAAGTAAAATCTGCCGATAAATTCCACAATTTTAAAAATGACTTATTGTTAAAAATCAATTTCTTAGATGTGTCAAAAATGGCAAAAGCCGTTCCCAGAGCCGATAAAACTTCCAGATGAGCGCTTTGATGCACCTTAAATGTTCGTTTAACATTATCAAGCTCGGTCATATCATAGAGTGAGCCGACAGTAGAAATTTTTTCTAAATTTCCGTCCATATGAAACGGAGTTTCCGTCACTTCAAAATTATGAGCCTGTCCGTTTATGACCAAATTGATGTTTTGTTTTTGCATTTTGTTTGTTTGATGTGCCGCTTTTGCAATCGGCAGATTGTCTGCTTTTTCGCAATCGGCCAATTCAAATTGTTTTTGTAACACTTCTTGTTTGTCTTTTAAACCTGTATATTCAACATATTTTTTATTTACGGCCATAATTTTAAGCGAATCGTCTCTAAGCCATACCGGATAGCTTAAATTATCTATCATATCGTTTAAGGTTTGCAGTTTGATTTTTGTGTCGTTAAGATTTTGATTTAGTTCTTCAATTTTGAGCATTTCTTCGCTTAAATCACGAAACCAAAGCATATCACAATACAAATTGCCGTCATTGGCATTGATTCTGGCTCCGTAAATGCTCATTTTGCGATTGTTGTTTTTTAAGCAAAAAGTGTCTTCAAAGGTAATATATTCTTCTTGTAAAAGTTTAAGATATTTTTCCAGTTTTTTAGCATCTTCTTTGTAAAAACAACCAAGCACATCTTCAAAGTTTGAAGAAATGCCTTTTTTCAAATTCAGCATTACGGCCAAGCGGCGAGAGCATCTTTCTCGAATGCTTCGGCGAGGGTCGTTTATGCGTTCATCGGGATAAACAAACGCAAAATAGCCGTCTTTTGATGCGTACAAGGTCTCGGCATATCTTTCTCGGTCACGATTAAGAAAATAGTTCTTTTGTCGCAACCGATAAATTGTAATTCTGAACGATATGACCAATGATACCAAAATAACACCGGCAATCATACATAAATAGAGCATATCCTTAATTAAAACATTATCCATTTTTTTTCGCTTTAAATTTTTTTAAAAAAAAGTTGTTTGTTGTCTGATTGTATATTATAAACGAAGAAATACGCAAACAAAATTTTGAGGTGTGAATAAAAATGTTTACATTGGCTTTTGATACAACCGCTAATTTTTGCTCCGTTGCCTTGTTTGAAGACCTAAAAAAAATTGAATGCTTTGAACAAGAAATGGATTTCGGACAAGCCGAAAAGCTTATGGTTGAAATTGATAATATGTTAAAAAAGCATAATATGGTTTTTAAAGATTTATCTCTGGTGGTGGTTTGTACCGGTCCGGGCTCATTTACCGGTGTGCGTTCAAGTGTGTCGGCGGCACGAGCTTTTAAGCTTGCCTGCAAAGATGTTTGTGTGGCCGGGGTAAATGCTTTTGATGCATATGTGGCAGATGTTACACCTGATGAAAGTGCCCAAATTAATGCGGTTATCATCGAAACCAAACGAGAAGACTTTTATGTTGCATATTATGATAATTGCTTTAACAAACTGATGCCCCCGACAACAGCTTTTTATGATGACATCATAAAGTTTTTGAGCTCAAAAAATGTGACCTTAATCGGGGACGGCGTGGAAAGATTTTTAAACAAACCCAGCGGTTTGAGTTTGCATGCCATAAAAATGAAACAAAAAATCGATATTGAAAAATTGGCACTTGTCGGCATAAAAAAATATGCTCAAAAAACAACGGATTTTCCCAAACCGCTATATTTAAAAGCGCCTGATGTCTGTATAAAATAAAAAAAATAGTGGAAATTGAGATAAATTGGCTGTAACCTGCAAGAAGAATTTTTTTTATTAACTTGTTTAAATAAGAGGTAAAAGTGACTAAATCTGAATTAATTGAAAAAATTGCCGCAAAAAATCCGAATCTGATGCTTAAAGATGTGGAAAAAATTGTAAATGTTATCTTAAATAAGATAATTTCTTCGTTGGCAAAAGGTGACAGAGTTGAGTTTCGCGGTTTTGGTGCATTTTCTGTTCGTAAACGCGCTCCTCGTGTTGCTAAAAATCCGCGTACCGGTGCAAAGGTTGAAGTTGAAGAACGCAATATTGCACATTTTAAAACCGGTAAGGAATTGCACGAATTGTTAAATCAATAAGAACTTTTCTAAAATAAGTTCAACTAAAAAAGAAAGGGTTTTGATGATGAATTTTATTAGACGATTGATAGGTATTCCGCTGATTGTGGTTGTAATTGTGTTTGCGGTTGTAAACAATGATTTTGCTACATTTACATTAAAACCCTTTGATGTTGATATCACCATTTCTTTAAGTGTTTTAATTTTGGTTTTGTTTTTTGCCGGATATTTGTTGGGGCGTTTGGACGGATATGTTGCAAATGCGCCTTTGCGTTCATCGTTAAGAGCGCACAAAAAAACCAACAAAGCACTCAATAAAGAGCATGAAAAATTGCATGCGACGGTTTCTGATTTACAAGAAAATATTGAATACTTAAAAAATAAAGAACCCGAAAAACCGAAAGTTCCGTTTAAGCAAAAAATGTCAAATTTTTTCTCTTTTAAGAAAAATCAACAATAAAAGGAAGATAAAATGAATTGGCTTACCGATATTGTTCGTCCGAAAATTCAGAAGACGACACCAAAAGAAATTGCCGATAATTTGTGGGTAAAATGTCCCTCATGCAATCAGATGTTGTTTTCCAAAGAGCTCAAAAAGTCGATGTATGTTTGTACATCTTGCGGACATCATTTGCGTTTGTATGTCGATAAGCGCTTAAAAATGCTTTTTGATGATGAAAAATATACCGAGCTGAATTTGCCGGTTATGCAAGATGACCCTTTAAAGTTTAAAGATTCTCAGCGTTACACCGACAGACTTAAAACATATCGCAAAAGTACCGGAAGCCAAGATGCACTTAAAATTGCAAAAGGCAAAATCGGCGATGTCGATTCGGTGGTTGCGGTGATGGATTTTTCGTTTATGGGTGGTTCAATGGGAACAGCCGTAGGTGAGGGCATTGTTACTGCGGCCGAATATGCCATTAAACACAAAATGCCTTTGGTGACGGTTGCATCATCAGGCGGTGCTCGTATGCAAGAGGGAATATTATCATTGATGCAAATGGCCAGAACGGTTGCGGCCGTTAATAAACTAAAAGAAAAAGGCTTGCCGTATATTTCCATTATGGCAGACCCGACTACAGGCGGTGTTTCGGCCTCGTTTGCCATGCTTGGTGATGTTAACATTGCCGAAAAAGGTTGTCTGATTGGTTTTGCCGGTCAAAGGGTGATTGAACAGACCATCAGAGAAAAATTGCCCGAAGGTTTCCAACGAGCAGAATATTTAAAAGAACATGGTATGGTTGACATTGTGGTCGACCGCCAACATATGAAACAAGAGCTTGTAAAAGTCTTGAGTATCTTAATGCATAAATAAAGAAAAGGCCTGTCAGTGAAATGACAGGCTTTTCAAGTTTGTTAAAATTAATATGTAACAGATAAAGTATAACTACCTTTTGTTAATCTCTTGTAGGTTTAGCGGAGTTGTCTTTAAGCCACTGGCTAAATTCGGCATTTATTCTTTCAAATGCTTCTTCTTGCTGTTTTGTTTTTACCTTTTCTTGTTGTTTTGTTGAAGCCGGTTTGGTTTCAATCTTTTCTTGCGGTAATTTGCTTCGAACTCTGTTCATTGCATCTTCACTTCTATAAAGTGGAGATGCGCATAATTGTTCATATGAAGCCATAGTTGAAAAACCATATTTATTTCCTAAGGAATCATCACAATAAAT
>SUUV01000060.1 GCA_015062345.1 Alphaproteobacteria bacterium
GACACAATTTTCCGGTAATACGTAATTGGGCGAATAGCCGTTTTTGTTTCTGATTTCAAATCCTTTTTTCAACGTATATTCGCCGTTCTCGTGGGTAAAGAGAATACGACCATTTTCATCTGCATTTCCGAAGTCGGATTTATGAACGAACACCTTGACAAACAATTAACCGCTATCGAGCAAGCATTAGTTCCCGATGGATGTATGATTCTTGAATCAACGGCTAACGGATTGAATAGATTCTCGGAACTTTGGAATCAAACAGTTTCGGGTGAAAAACCCTTGTGGAGACCGTTCTTCTTCTCCTGGGTATCCCTATTTTTGATATACATAAATATAATTATTCTGAATTTGCCGTTCCTCATTGTTGATATGGTTTTGGATGTGGATTCGATAGTATCGGTATTTAATGTGTGATAACTATTTAGAGATTCATTGTTTTGTACCGATTTTCAAATTTTCTTCCAATTTTAAAAGACTTCCAAAATTAACCCCATTTTTATAATTTTATTAAGGCGGTGATACTATGAATAATACACTCACCGACATTTTCAATATTTTAAAAGGACTACTCTATTTACACAGGGTAGTCCTTTTTATTTTATAAAGAGGCAAAGACAAATGACACAATATGAAATTTTTAGACTTGATATTTCTAAATACAATGTTCAACTAACCTTCCAAGATGATGAATTTAAATCAGGATGTATTGGGTTGAGATTGTTTGAACACGGTGAAGAACTTAAAGGAAATGATTTTTCTAAAACAAAATTACAACTTACGAGAATTGCAAAAACAACATCTAAAAGTGAAAATGTAATTGTGGCTTTAATCAAAGATGTGTATTCTGGAAGCAACGATTCTATTGGAACATATATAGTTAGAGATGGTAGCAAAATCAGTGGAATTATATTTTATGATAATTCAAATACAACTAAATATATTGAAATATTAGATGATACAAATGTTGAATTTTGCAAGTCTCTAAACAATTATTTTGGTTTTCAAAATGAAGAATTTACTTTTTATTATCTGTTAAAAGGGATTTTCAAAGAAATGAATTGTCCTTTTAAACGTAAAAACAAAACCGATGAAAACGTATATTGCTATTATATGAATTACTAATTACCAAGAGCCATCTTAACACATGGCTCTTGTTTTGATATAAGTGCTGCCTGTGTTGTGGCAAACAAAGGGAGGAAACTTTTGCCGTGTTTTGTCGCTTGCCCTCAATGCCTAATGTTTTCGGCGGCTTATCGGGTGAGAAACGCAAATACCAGTCAAATCCATCCTTGTGAGCAACGATTTTTTCAACGAATGCCCTTATAACATCTTCGGGAATATCCTCATTATCGGCTGGATGTACTGATTGCTCTAAATAGTATTTAAGAATTGTGATTTTTTCCTCGTGAGTAGCATCTTCAACTTCCACTTCTTTTGGTTGTAAATCACTTAATTCTTTGTCAAGGATAGCGAGTCTGTTTTCAATTTCTTCCTTTTTCATTTTGAAAACTTCTCGTGTGATTTCTCCATCTGCCCTCATCTCAATGAGATTGTGCAAACGCTTATTTAGTTTTTCTTTTTCATCTTGTTTTTGTGTAATTATTTTTGAATTATCTTCTTGCACTTCCACATCATCAATGTGTCTCTCTAACATTGATTCAGCCATTGCAAGAACTTGTGCGGTATCTTTCAAATACTCACGGAATATATGTTTCGCCATCATTTGAAACTTCCAGCCGGCAATCATAGGAACTTCGCAAATACCTTCAAGGTCTAACCCTTTGTTTGTTCTCGTTCTGACCGTGCCAGTGCGAATAGAGGAATAACATTGATAGCCGTATTGTTTTTTATCTCCGTCTTTGTGCCATACTTTACGATTAAATCTATGACCGCATTCACAGATAAGCAATTCAGTCCACACATCACCAGGCTGTTTTTCGCCTCGTGTTCTGCGTTTTCCGCTTTCGTTATTTGAAAGTGTTTTTCTTCTGCTTTCCATCATCTTTTGGACTCTTTCAAATTCTTCCTCTGTAACAATAGGCTCGTGTGACCCCTTTACTTTGGTTAATTCGATTTCTCCGAAATTGCGGATTTTTCTCTGTTCCAAGTAGTCAGGAGTGTATTCTTTATGATATGTGATTATACCACAATAAAATGTATTTTGCAAGATTTTTGATATATTGCTTTCGTGCCAATTTGATTTTCCGGTGGAAGTTAATCTTCCTGCTTGTTCAAGCCTAAACTTGATAGCACGAATGCCGACACCATCAAGGTAATCGTCAAAAATCATTCTAACTGTTTTTGCTTGCTCTGGATTTATAACAAGGGTTTTACCGACTCTATCATATCCGAGTATGTTCCCATTGCCGTAAAATACGCCATTGTCCATAGACGTTTGCTGACCGCTTTTAACTCTAATAGAGGTTTTTCGGCTTTCGTCCTGTGCAAGCGTAGCCATAATAGTGAGGCGCAATTCGCCATCACCGTCAAATGTTTTAATATTATCGTTAATGAAGAATACCTCTACACCGTGCTTTTTTAGGTTTCGAGTATATTCAAGAGTGTCAACAGTATTTCGGGCGAATCTTGACACTTCTCGTGTTAGGATTAAATCAAATTCTCCGTAATTAGCATCTTCAATCATTTGCATGAATTGAGGTCTTTTGTGGGCAGAAGTGCCGGTGATACCTTCATCTACGTACATTCTAATTACAGTCCATTCCGGGTGCTGTGCTAATATTGGTTTGTACCAATCCTTCTGATTTTCCAATGCAGAAAGTTGTGCCTCGTGTTCGGTTGATACACGAGCATAAACAACAACATTTCTTTTTCGAGCAGGGTTGTTTAAATCGTAATACATATTTCCTACCTCGTTTTCCTAACTTTGTTATTAAGTATAACACTTAAAGGCGGAAATGTCAATAGAATCTCGATAATCCGCTAAAATATTTTTGAAAATGTGCTGTTTGATTTTGCCGGTTTTAAAAAGATGTTCAATCAGTTTTAATGCCGCAAAGGTAGTATTATATTCTTCTTTGGTTAATTTTTTCTTCAATCTTTTCTCCTTAAGAAGTAATATAGGACAAAACCGAATAAAGTTTGAAAGACGGTGTCTTTGACACCGTCTTTCTTTTTTTGCTTTTGTTGTGTCGATAAATTATGGTTTAGCGGCGAGGGGTGTGTTCGCACCCGCCAAGTACAGAAAGTTTTTTTTGCGGAGCTTTTTTGCAAAAAAGCGACCTCTTGTGCCCGCAGGCACTCGGCGTTTCTTTTGGGAGCTTTTCTTTGCGCCTTTTGTGTCAAAGAAAAGCGG
>SUUV01000019.1 GCA_015062345.1 Alphaproteobacteria bacterium
GTATTGCTTCGTGGTACAAAGAGAGAAGAAGTTGAGCGCGGACAAGTATTGGCAGCTCCCGGTTCAATCACACCTCACACAGATTTCAACTGCGAATGCTACATTTTGACTAAAGAAGAAGGTGGACGTCATACACCGTTCTTTAGCAACTATCGTCCTCAGTTCTATTTCAGAACAACCGATGTTACCGGTTCTATTGAACTTCCTGAAGGAACAGAGATGGTAATGCCTGGTGATAACATTGCAATGACAGCAAAACTCATTTGCCCGATTGCTATGAACGAAGGCTTAAGATTTGCTATCCGTGAAGGTGGTAGAACAGTTGGTGCTGGTGTTGTTTCTAAAATCTTGAAATAAGATTTTGTTATAATCTGAAAACCAAACCCCCTCTGAAATAAAATTCAGAGGGGGTTTTTTGAAGATTAATAAATCTGAGCTGTATTTATATTTCAAATTTAAAATTAATAAACAAAAGAAACCGTAAACGAACCTGAATATGTATCTGCTACAACACTTGGTGGGATATCAAGTTCTGCAAGACCCATTAATCTAGTTCGAGATTTTTTGTAATAACGGATATTAGACATTAATAATGTATTAGAAGTATTTTTTGAACCTTTTAATTCTATGGTATCACTGCTAACATTTACGGTTCCTCCTTCAACTGAAGAATGCATACAGCCACTGATATCACTACCGCTTACATATAATACATCACCTGAATATTCAGGAACTGCAGGAAGGAAATCGCTCTTATCTACAGCTATTACTTTTGAAGCAGCATTATTTTGTTTTACAACAATCGTTCCCCAGTTAAAATCAAAACATTCCATTGTGCCAGCCACTTCAATTGTAGCCTTTGCGGTTACTTCGGCATAGTCGGTGGTTGCGTTGGCAGAGGTTGTTGCTAAAAGTGCAACAGCGCTCAAAAGAAAATATTTTCTCATAATTTTAATTCCTTTACAAAAATTAAGTTTAAGTACATTTGAAAGGTGCAAAAATGCCCTTTCACATCACATCATAAACCGTTTTTTTTTTTGCAATTTTAAAGAGTCTCTTGTGGATAATTAGTCATCTTTGAGGTAATATCCAAACAAATTTATATTTATCACCTCTTAATAACTTTAGTAAGCAATTATTACCGGAGTCCGCCTCCTAACTGTCACTCCGGCACTTGATGCCGGAATCCAGGTGGTAATATAGCTAAATTATTCCCTGGATACCGGTGTCTATTCCGAACTAAAGTTCGGGCACCGGTATGACCGTGGGGTGAATATGCGCTACATTAATTTTAAAAAATATTTGTTTTTTAGCCTCATACTTTGAAACCGCCTCCTAACTGTCACTCCGGCACTTGATGCCGGAGTCCAGGTTAAATTATATAGCTAAATTATTCCCTGGATACCGGTGTCTATTCCAAGCTAAAGCTTGGGCACCTGTATGATGGTGATGAGAGAGACACCTCTACATCATTTTTGATTTAAATCTACAAACAGACTCTTTTTACTTGCAAAAAAAAAAAACGGTTTATGATGTGATGTGAAAGGCAAATTTTTAGCTTTTCAAGTACATTTAAACTTAATTTTTGTAAAGGAATTAATAAAATGAGAAAATATTTTCTTTTATCTGCAGCCGCTTTGATGGCTGCAACAAATGTTAATGCAGAAATGTCAGCAACCGCTGATTATGCACAGATAGGTGTGTCGGCAAGTGTATCATATGCAACAAAAGTTGAATGTTCACAAGACCTGTCTTTCGGTAATGTTGTAGTTAATAGTAATATTACAGAAGACCAAACCGTTAGATTGGACCCTGACTATAGAAATATTGAAAAGTCATCAGGCATTGCAGATGTTATTGATTCACATGTTGGAATGTGTGATTTTGATATTACAAGTCTTGATGGTCAATTGATAGGTCTTGATTCAGAGTCTGGTGATGGCATAACTGCAAGATTAGAAGTATTTCAGGATACTGAAACGACATATAACCTTGGCGGAACTCTAAATATTTATCCGGATGCAACACCTACTAGTTATTCAGCCACACTCACTGTAATTAAAAATCACGAATAATTCACCAAAACCGCCTCTTGAAAAAAACCTGAGGCGGTTTTTATCACTGAAAAATCCTCTTTAATCTTTTAAGGAACCAACTTGTTTTATATTCTTTCATATTGAAACTCCTTGATAATATCTGCCAATATAAACTATATTTTAGCATTTTGCAACTTTTCATTTTAGCTTTTTGCAAGTTTTCATTTCATATTTTTGCAATTTGTTGTTCGGCAGTTTGAAAGTTTCTTATTTTCTTACCTCATTTTTGATTTAAATTCTTTAAACGACTCTTTTTACTTGCAAAAAAAAAAACGGTTTATGATGCGTATTGAAAGGTAAATTTTTGCACCTTTCAAGTACATTTTAAACTTAATTTTTGTAAAGGATACAAATTATGAGAAAATATTTTCTTTTGAGCGCTGTTGCAATACTCGCTGCAACAAATGTTAATGCAACCACCGACTATGCCGAAGTTACTGCTCGTGCTACAATTGAGATGGCCAATGAAGTCACCTGTTCAGAATTTAATTTTGGAACATTTGTTATCAAAAAAGGAAACGGCGAAATTAGTTTTGATTCATCTCAAATAGGAATGGATGAATTGTCTCATCTCAGTGGTGATATAAACAGTCTTATCTCTCATTCTGGATACACCAGTGCTGTCTGCTCACTTAGCGATATGGATAATGCAATAATTGATGGTGCTACTACCAGCACTAATTATGTAACTCTTAAAGGTAAAAAATCTTCTAAAACCTTAAATGCCGAACTCAAAAGCGGTGGCTATATGCCCGGTAGTTCGGATGGGGTATATTTTAGTGGAATTTTAACTATTCCGGAAGATATAGAGGCCGATGAATACACAGGTTCATTTACCATAAACTTCACATACTAATTTTCAAATTTAAGCCTCCCGTTTGGGAGGCTTTTTTGTTTCAACTATTTTTTAGAAAATTTTTCGGTTACGGTTTGTACCAAAACATACAACAGAGGTATTACAACCAAACCTGCCGCCGTTCCGATAAGCATTCCGTAAAACACCGGAACACCAATTGCCACACGGCTGCCGGCTCCGGCTCCGGTTGCAACAATCAGCGGATACACACCCAAGATGAAAGTAAACGCAGTCATCAAAACGGCTCTGTATCTTTCTTTGGTAGCAATTACCGCAGATTTTTCAATTGTGGTGCCTTTTTCTCGCTCATCTCTTGCAAATTCTACAATCAAAATGGCGTTTTTAGCAGCCAATCCCACAAGCAAAATCAAACCGAGTTGAGCATAAATGCTAAGTGACATTGAGCACACAAACAACCCTGCAAGCGCACCCAACAAAGCCACGGTTACCGATGCCAAAACCGAAATAGGCAACATCCAACTTTCATATTGAGCTACCAAGAATAAATATCCGAATAAAATTGCCAAGGCAATAAGCCAACCGACCTGTCCGCTGTTTTTCTTTTCTTGCAAGCTCATACCTGACCAGTCATAGCTATATCCTGATGGCAAGCTCTCTTGAGCCAATTTTTCCATTGCAGCCATTGCTTGTCCGCTACTTACATTTGGATTTGCCATTGCCGTAATGGTTGCGCTCGGATACTGATTATAGCGTTCAAAACTTCTGGGAGCTTGAATAATTTTTATATCAACCAAACTTCCCAACGGTACCATTTTACCGCTTGCACTTTGAACATATAATCCGTTGATGCTGTCAATGTCTTTTCTTGATTCCCAATCAGCCTGAATCATAACCTTATTAACTTGTGTACCGATGTTAATGTCGTTTACATATCCGGCTCCGAGATAGTTTTGCAAAACTGAATATATGCTTGAAACACTCACTTCCATAACCTCTGCTTTATCTTTGTTTATTTCAATGTAAGCATGCGGAGTTTGGGCAGTGTAGGTCGAAAACGCATACATAACTTCAGGCAAGGCATTTACTTTGCCGACAAAACTTTTCAACACCGCTTCCAGTTTTTTAGGGTCGGTACTGTCTAATGATTGTAAACGAAAATCCATACCGCCTGTATTACCTAATCCGGGGATAGCCGGAAATTCAAACAAGTTAATAGTTGCATTCGGAATTTGTTCAAACTTAGCTTTTATTCGGTTTAAGATGTTGGTCGAATAATCGGCATCTTCCGTTCTTTCATTCCACGGTTTTAAGTTTACTACCGCAAAGCCCACATTTTCACCTTGTCCCGAGAGCATACTGAAACCTATAATATTCATCACCGATTTTACACCTTTTTCTTCTTTGATAAGCGGTATAATTTCTTGGATAACTTTATCCGTTCTGGGCTGTGATGCACCTTCGGGCAATTGAATGTTGGTCAAAATAACACCTTGGTCTTCTGCCGGAATAAAAGATGTATTACTCATTTTCAAGAATAATCCGTTAAACAAAATTAACAATCCCAAAATAAGAGCAATAACACTGACTTTGCGTGCAATATATCCGATTACGGCCAAATAACGATTGCGGGTTTTATCCAACAATTTGTTAAACCATAACAACGGACCTTTGGTTGCAGGTTTTAATGGTTTTAAGATTGTTGCACATAATGCCGGTGACAAAGTCAAAGCATTAATGGCAGAAAATGCAACAGCAAACGAAATTGAAACGGCAAATTGTTGATAAATTTTACCGGTAATTCCCCCTAAACACATAATCGGTACAAAAATTGCCAATAGCACCAATGTTGTTGCCACAATTGCACTTGAAACCTGTTCCATAGCCTTTATTGATGCTTCCTTCGGCGAAAGATTTTCTTGTTCCATTAAAGCCAAGACGCGTTCAACCACCACAATGGCATCGTCAACAACCAAGCCGATTGCAAGTACCAGACCAAACAGTGTGAGCATATTTAAGCTATAGCCCAAAACCAACATAACGGCAAAAGTTGCCAACAATGATACCGGAATTGCAATTGACGGCACCAATGTTGCACGCCAGTCTTGTAAAAAGATATAACAAACAATCACCACCAACAAGAATGTTAAAACCAAAGTGATAACAACTTCTTCAATTGAAGCCTTAATATAATCGGTTGCATCAAAGAACACTTCTACCACAAAATCCTCAGGATAAAATTGTGACAAGCGGTCCAATTCGGCTCTTAATGCTTTCATGGCTTGAATGGCATTGGCACCGGATAATGTATTGATAGACATAGCCACCGAAGGAGCTCCGTCAACTTCTGACTTAAACATATATTTTTCGGAACCGATTTCTACTTTGGCAATGTCTTTTAATCTGACCAAGCCACCGTTTTTCTCTGTTCTGACAATGATATTTTCAAAGTCTTTTACTTCGTTCAAACGGCCTTTGGTTTGCAAAGAATATACCATCTGTTGACCGCCATCGCCGGGCATTGAACCGACAGAACCGAGTGACGGCTGATAGTTTTGACTTGAAATTGCGGCTCTGACAGCAGATATCGGAATATTCAAAGCCGTAATTTTATCGGCATCAAGCCACACTCTCATACTTAAAGGTGCGGCGTGAACACTAACCTCACCGACACCATAAACACGACTTATGCTGTTTTTGATATTGTTTTCAACATAGTTACTTAAAAACTGGGTATCATGTGTACCGTTTGGTGAGCGCACACTGACAAAGCCCAAAATATCCGACGAACGCCTTTTAACTCTGATACCGTTTTGTTGAACTTCGGTCGGAAGTTTACTCATTGCTTGTTGCACACGGTTTTGAACCTTAACTTGCGCCATATCGGGGTCTGTCCCCGTTTCAAAACTGATTGACAAGCTGTACATACCCGAGTTAGATGAAGATGATGACATATAAAGCATATCTTCAACACCGTTAACTTCTTGTTCAATCGGAATACCGATAGAGTTTGCCACAACCTCGGCACTTGCTCCGGTATAACTGGCCGAAACATTTATCTCCGGCGGAGTAATTTGCGGATATAACGCAATCGGCAATGAAAACAATGAAATTATACCGGCAAGCGACATCACAATAGCAATTACTATCGCAAAACGCGGTCTTTCAATGAAAATTTTAGAAAACATCGTACTCTATCCTCTTATTATTTTGCAGCCTGAACAAGACCTGTTTTTACCGTCATACCGTTTTGAACTTTTTGCAAACCTTGTATGATAACTTTTTCGCCGGCTTTTAATCCGCTTTTTACAATTTGATAAGAATCTATCACCTCACCCAATTCCAAACGGCGTTCTTCAGCCACATTGTTTTCATTTACGACATAAGTGTAAAATCCGTGTTCGTCTTGAGCCAATGAACCTTGAGGTATAATTACATTCATATCTTTTTTTGCTTCCAAAAGTGCAATTTTTACATAGTTTCCGGGGATAAGCATTTCTTGTTTGTTGCCTAAATCGGTATAAATTGAAACAGTAGCCGTGTCAGAACTTACTTCGTTATTAACAAACAACGATTTGAAATCTTCATCTAAAACAGTTCCATCCGGCAATGTAACTCTGGCTTTTAAGCCGTCTTTGCTGTTTTGTTCATATTTTTGTTTTAAATTCAAAAACTCTTTATCGGTTAAAGAAAAAGTTACACGAACAGGGCTTATTTGCACAATGCGAGCCAAAGGTTGAGACGAGGCCAAGACATAGTTTCCTTTGGTCACCAAGGCCTTACCGATGTATCCGCTGATAGGAGCAGTAACTTTTGTATCGTCCAAATCATCTTTTGCGAGCACCAACGAGGCCTTTGCTTTTTTAACAGCGGCTTTTGCTTGCAAATAAGCGCTTTCTGCAGCATCAAAAGTTGCTTGAGAGGCAATATTTTGTTTGCTGAGCTTAACTTGACGATTATAATTTTTTTCTGCTTCTTTTAAGCCGGCTTGAGCATGAGCAAGCTCTGCTTCTTTTAGGTCAACATTGGCTTGATAACTGCTGGGATCAATTACAAACAACAAATCACCTTCTTTAACAAAACTTCCTTCTTCAAACAACACATCTTTAATTGTGCCGTTTACTTTAGGCATCAAATTTACGGCATTAATGGCCTCAACATGTGCAATCTGATTTTTAACTCTGGTAGTATCTTTGGCCTCAATTTCTTGTACCAAAACATATGGTGTTTGCGCACCAATTGCGCCCATCATACCCTGATTAACCGTACGAGCTTTTAAGTACCAACCTAAAGCAATACACAAAATTATAAATGTCAATTTTTTTAATATAACACTTTTATGCGGTTTACTTACTTGCATTTTAAGACCTCTCTTTTATTAAACCATTAAAAAATAAACTAAAGCTTTCTTTTACCATAACTTTCAATTCAAACGGACAACGATGCGATAAATAATCCGCCAAAAGTCCGCCCCACATACCGGTTATGATGTATATCAAATATTCTATATTAACATCGGCGGATATATCGCCATTTTTTTGCAACAATGTCAAGGCTTGTTTTAATCTGTTAAGCAAAATTTGCTTATTATCATCAACTCCGAGCTTAACTTTGGTTATCAATGCTTCCGACCATTCCATTTGACATAGCATAAAAAACGCACATTTTCTGGTGTTTTCATTGCTGATAATATATTCGGCATTGTAAATAAAATAAGCAATTATGTCATCAACCGATTTAATATCGGATAATCTGGAATTGACATATTTTACCTGATTGGAAATATAATCATTGATAAGTGCGGTTACCAAATCCGGCTTGTTGCGAAAATGCCAATAAACCGCTCCTTTGGTAAAACCTATGCGTTTGGCAAGCTCATCAAATGTGGTTTTGGAATATCCTTTTTCACAAAATGTATCAAGTGCCGATTGCAATATGGCTTTTCTGGTTTCAAAAGCTTCTTCTTTTGTTTTTCTCAATTTTCAAGTCCTTTAAATTAAACATACATACGGGTATGTATATCACTTTTAAAAGCATGTCAAGAAGATTTTTTAAAAACTTAAGCTTCAGAAGATAAATTGCAACCATAAAAAAAACACCCTGAACGGGTGTTTTAATGGCTAAAGGGGGAAGGATTGTATCTCGCAAGCTCACTAGACTGCGTTTCTTCGCTTCGCTCACCGGCGTCCTAAAGTCCGCCTGAAACTTGTACTGAACCAACTTTTTCGTTGGTTCAAATCCTTGCAACCATAAAAAAAACACCCTAAACGGGTGTTTTAATGGTTGCGGGGGAAGGATTTGAACCAACGACCTTCAGGTTATGAGCCTGACGAGCTACCGGGCTGCTCTACCCCGCGATAACAATAAGTTGAGCCCTATATACGCTCTAATTTTTTACTTGTCAAGATTTTTTTATCAAAAATAATCAATTTTGAATAATCGGATAAAAAATAAGCAACTTAAACCTGTTTATTTTCGGGGTTTTTTGCTTGAGAATTGTACAAAAATATTATATCTTACAGCACATATAAAATTCGGATTTAGAGGACATAATGGCAGACTTATTTGAAACAACAACCCCTGCAAAGACAGAATATTCGGCCCAAGACATTGAAGTTTTGGAAGGCTTAGAGCCTGTTCGTCATCGCCCCGGCATGTACATCGGCGGAACTGATGAACAAGCTTTGCATCACTTAGTGGCTGAAATTTTGGACAACTCCATGGACGAAGCTGTTGCCGGTTATGCCAACCGGATTGAAGTTTGCATAAATGCCGATAATTCTGTTACCATAACCGATAACGGACGAGGCATTCCGGTCGACAAACATCCGAAATATCCCGATAAATCGGCTTTAGAAGTAATTATGACAACGCTTCACTCCGGCGGTAAGTTTTCTTCCAGTGTGTATAAAGTTTCAGGCGGTTTGCATGGTGTCGGTTTGTCGGTTGTAAATGCTTTGTCCGAAAACTTAACGGTTGAAATTGCTCGTGATAAAAAGCTTTATCGTCAGGTATATTCAAAAGGAAAACCCGTCACCGGTTTAGAATTGGTCGGAAACGCACCGAACAGACGAGGTACGAGCATTACATTTAAGCCCGATGAGGAGATTTTTAACGGCTCATCGACCTTTATCCCGAACAGAATTTATCGTATGGCTCGTTCCAAAGCATTTTTGTTCAAAGGTATAAAAATTTTATTCAAATGTGCGCCGGAGCTCATAACCGAAGGCGATACCACACCTTTGGAAAGCGAACTTCATTTTCCTAACGGTTTGCGAGATTTCTTAAATTATCAAATCGGTAGCAGGACAACAATCAACCGAGTTATGTTCTCAGGCGATTCCGAGCTTGCCCATGATGAAGGCCGAGTTGAATGGGCCATCACTTGGCCGGAAGACGAAAACGGCTTTTGTTATTCATACTGTAACACGGTGGTAACTCCGTTTGGCGGAACACACGAGCAAGGTTTTAAAAATGCTTTGCTTAAGGGATTAAAAGAATATGCCGATATGGCAAACATTAAAAAAGCCGCCAATGTCACTGCGGAAGATTTTTTGAGCGATGCCGCCATTATGCTTTCGGTATTTATCACCGACCCGCAGTTTCAGGGACAAACCAAGGACAAACTCACCTCGGCTAAAGCAACCAGATTGGTAGAAAATGCCATTAAAGATTCGTTTGACCACTGGTTGTCTTCCGACCCCGAAAACGCTTCAGCTTTGCTCGAATATGTCATTGACAGAGCCGAGCTTAGAAAAAAACGCAAAGAAGAAAAAGTGCAACAACGCAAAACCCCGACCAAACGGCTCAGACTTCCGGGTAAACTGGCCGATTGTTCGCAAGCGGCCGCCGAAGATACCGAAATTTTTATTGTTGAGGGGGATTCTGCGGGCGGTTCGGCCAAACAAGGGCGTGACCGTGTAACCCAAGCCATTTTGCCGTTAAGAGGAAAAATTTTAAATGTGGCCAGCGCTTCCATTGAACGCATTACACAAAACCAAGAAATCAAAGATATGATTGAGGCTTTAGGTTGCGGTGTTAAAGAAAACTATAAAGAAGAAAATTTGCGTTATGAAAAAATCATAATTATGACCGATGCCGATGTTGACGGAGCGCACATTACATCTTTATTGATGACATTTTTCTATCAACATATGCCAAAGCTGATTGAAAACGGCCACTTATATATTGCCACTCCGCCTTTATATAAAATTGTGGCAGGCGGTAAAAACTACTATGCTCTTGATGATGAAGAAAAAGATAAAATATTGGCAAAAGTGCTAAAAGGCAACCAAAAACCGGATATCAGCCGATTTAAGGGTTTGGGTGAAATGAGCGCTTTGCAATTAAAAGAAACAACAATGGATAAAAACAATCGTATATTGTTAAGAGTTACACTTCCGAATACCAGCACCGAAGAAGGTAAAGAAGATGCGTTTGAAACCAGACGCAGAGTGGAACAACTGATGGGCAAAAACCCCGAACTCAGGTTTAAGTTTATTGTTGAACGAGCCAAATTTGTTGACGATTTGGATATATAACAGATGGATTTTTATTTACAATTAAGGAGGCTGAAAAGCCTCCTTTAAGCTGGTTAAAACTCAAGGGCAACCCGAAAGTAACCGCTGCTTCTGCGACTGTAGTAGGTCCGGTAACCATTACTGAAGACGAGTAGCCAAGAGGTGTTAGAAGCGCACTCGACCGACGACCAATAGTACCCATCTGTTAACATTGCTGCATCAACTTTCTGAGATGCAAGAGCTGTTAATGTGTTATTTACTATCGTCTTTGTAGTTCCTGTCGCTCCGCTTGTGCTTGTTCCTGATGTCATTTTGCTTACATCTATTCCGTATAACAACGCTAGTTCTCCGATTGCCGGTAAATACCAGTTTCCGGCTCCGGCTATCGCATCTGAACTGCTCACTTCCGGTGGATAAAAACTTATTGCTGCTTTGGCTGCTGTCGACGCACAATATTGATTATAATTTGCTGTGCCAACTGTATAACTTCCATTTGTGCAACTACTATATGCCGGTGTCGCACTCGCAAATTTAGCTGTATTTTCTTTTCCGCTATATAACTCTATATCGTCATTTTGGAACCCTGTTAGCATTAATGCTGCGCTCTCATAATTTGTTAATCCGCTTACATCTGTACCACCATACAATCCGAAATATAGAGATTTATCGCTGTTATCATACGGATTTTCAGGGTCAAAGGCATAAGTTGTGCTATCAGATGTTAAATTTCTTAAATTTATTACTCTGCCATGCTCCGCCCTAAAGCCTTCTGCCTCAGCCTCAGCTGTGGTATAAGGCATTCCACCTTTTTCTGCTGATAAGGCAAACACCACTCCAATTGCTATCTTTGAACTGTCATATTCATCAACACTGCCACAACTTCCGTCTGAATAATATACATCACCAAGTGCGCAACCGGATATTTCATCTTCACAACCCCAATAACAGTTTTTATATGTTCCGCTGAGGTTAACTCTGGCACTATTGGAACAAGTCATACCGACAATTTCGCTTTCGTTTTTATAATTTACACCCAAATCCGAACAATCAGATACTGGATATTGACATTCACCGCACCCGTTTGCATCAGCATTAACAATTGTCGCATTTGATGTTGTACCTATCAGACTGTCACAAGCTGAACGATTCGAATAATATCCGCTTTTACAACCCATTGGCACATAACATTGTCCATATTCGTAATCATAATCATAATCAGAATCCATATCAGAATCATAATCAGCATCTGCATCATAGTCAGAATCCATATCGGAATCGTAATCAGCATCTGCATCATAGTCAGAGTCCATATCGGAATCGTAATCAGGCTCCATATCATAGCCATAATCTATATCACAAAAAGAGTGTATATTAGTCGCTTCACAAGCTGCTTTATCAACATAAGTACAGCCTGATATATTATCACCTGATAGTTGTCCCTCACAGAACATATATTTTGAATCAAAAATACATTTTACGCCTTCGGTACCATCGGCGCACAAACCTGTTCCATTATCTAATGTGGTATAGCCCAAACTGTAACAATTGGTATTAGTTGTGGGAGTAACCGAGCAAAAAACCGCCGTTAAATTTTTCTCTTGAGCGTTTGCACAAGTAGCCGGACCGCAAGAGTAACAATATCCCATATTACCGCCTCTATACGCATCATCAAGCAAAGTATTACAACCGCTTGAGTTTTCGGAGCAAGGCTCGGTTGTCCAACTGTCAATGCAATCACAATAGCTGTATGCGGTTTTACCACTGCTATCTTTACATTTTTGTGCAAGTCTCGATTCTTTTAATCCTGTTTCTTTACAGTCATACGGATAAATGCTTTCCGGACAATCGCAAGATTTATAATGTCTTTTACCGGTTGACGGATCAGCACAAAAATCACTATTAGCAACAGTGCCGGCATACGCATCACAACTTTCATAAGAATATATGCTTGTATTACATACTGTATCGGCAGCAGCGCAACCGCAAGAAGAGTCATAACTTCCTAAACACCGATACCTACTGTCAGGCATTGGTATATTGTTTGATTTACAAGTACACCGATAATATGTTCTTCCATTGTCAGAGCAAGTTTCTTGACTATAATTTGACGGACAAGGTGATGTTCTTTCAAATCCGCTGCAACCAACGCTGACTTCTCCTTCTATACAACCGTCACCGGCAAAAACTCCCGGTAAGAAACACACTTTTGCATTTACGGAAAAAGCAAACAAAACTGTCAAAAACAAACAAATTACACATAATTTACGCATACCGAACCGCCTTAAAAAACTAAGTTATTTTAAAGAGTATAACATAAAACACCAATCGTCAAGAAGTTTGATATAAAACCATAATTTTTTATTTGAATTTTTCTTCTAACTCTAAAATATAATCAACAACTTTGTCTTTATCCCAAGTTTCGCTTCCTCTCAAGCGCCCGACTTCTTGCCCTTTTCTATCAATTATAACCGTATGAGGTGTGGTAAAAATGCCGAAATCGGCGGAAAGATTATCGTTTTCTTCAACATAAAATTCTACATCGGTTGCCCCAAATCTTTTCAAAAACCGATTTTGTTCATTGGCATCAAACCATTCGCTTTGCGGTGAAATCAAAATTAAACGCACACCTTTATCTTTTACTTTGTTATGAAAATTATTCAAGCTTTTAAGCTCTTTAATGCAAGGAGCACAAGTCTTTGACCAAAAATGCGCCAAAACAAAATCGCCTTTAAAATCCGACAATGAAAATTTTAAACCGCTTTGATGCACAATTTTGCTTTCCGGCAAGCTTCTGGGTTCAGGATAAATGTTTATAGCCGCATTTAAAGACGAAGAAAAAAGTATTAAAATCAAAAAAAGAAAAATAAGTTTGCTTTTCACCTGTTAAAATCCTTAAAATTGCTTTGTAATTAAAATTGTTTTTAAATATAATCTTTTTAAACTCGCTTACAATAAAAAAAGGTTAAAAAATGAAGTATGTTTTCAAAATTTTTGTTGGCGGTATGATAATCGCCGGTATATTAAGCATATCTGCCTGTGGCAAAATATCAGACCCGAAACCGATTGAAGGCTCGGGCTACCCGCATTCATACCCGAGATATTAAAGGATTAAAAAATGGAAAACAATATAAACGATGAAATAATTCCGTATGTAGAATTTGCCGATAATGCCAATGAGCGAACTCCGTGCGTTCTGGTGCTTGATTGTTCCGGTTCAATGCGTGGCGAACCCATATCCCAACTCAATGCCGGATTAAGCGCCCTCGAAAAAGAATTAAAAGAAGACATTGACGCCAGTTCCAGAGTGCAAATTCTGATTATTAAAGCATACGGAAAAGACGAAGTTGTGGTCAGCTCCGATTGGGTTGATGCCATGAATTTTACCGCTCCAACAATGGAAGCCGGAGGTTTAACCCCTTTGGGAAAAGCCATGGAATTAGCTTTGGAAAAAATTGAAAGTCAGAAAAATTTGTACGATTCGTGCGGAGTAACATCAAAGCGTCCGTGGATTTTTTTAATCAGTGACGGAGAACCTACCGATTACGGTTGGGAGCAAGCAGCAAAGAAATGTCAAATTGCCCAACAAAACAAAAAAGTGGTGATTCATGCTGTCGGCACTCAAGGAGCAAATTTGGAAAAGCTGGCCAAGTTTTCTCTTAATTCACCAAAGCGCTTAACCGGATTAAAATTTACCGAATTTTTCTTGTGGCTCAGTCGCAGTGTTTCTTGTGTATCAAAAGCCGCCCCGAATGCCGATGAATTGTTTAATAATATTGATGCATGGAATGAAGAACAGAAGTAAAAATATAAAGGTGTTATCATCTTGTATCACAGGGGCTTATCACAAATCGAAAAATTTGCCCTGTCAGGATTATTGTAAGCATATAAAAACCGACAACAAAATGGTTGCGGTTGTTTCTGATGGTGCCGGCTCGGCAAAGTTCGGAAAAATCGGCGCAAAAATTGTATGTGATACACTTTGTGACATCTTAATAAAAGCTTCCGCAACCGACATTAAGCAAAAAATTATTGATGCAATTGAGGTTTCTCGTCAAAAGCTTATTTTACATCGCTATAACAAAAGCAAAAAAGAACTCGGTATCATAGATTTTGCCGCAACCGTAGTCGGTGTGTTTTACTACAAAAACAAGGGGCTCTTTTTTCACATCGGAGACGGTGCCGCCATTGCCATTTTGGGCGATGACAATGCCGTTATCTCCGAGCCCGAAAACGGAATTTTTTCTTGCGAAACATATTTTTATACCATGGACGACTGGAAAGACAGTTTGCGTTTTACAAACTTTGAAAAAGCAAACAGTTTGATGCTTATGACTGACGGTGTAACAAGCTTTGCTTTTAAAAACGATTATGAACAACTGGAAAAAGGCTTTGTTTATCCGATAAACAATTTTTTACATCAATCACAAAATCGGCTCAAAGCTATCAGAGCCTTAAACAACACACTTTCAAATCCGAAAGCACAAAAAATTAATCCTGATGACAAAACATTTTTATGGGTAGGGTTAAAATGAGTGAAACTGAGTTTACATATTACAACGCCATATTCAGTGACGGACATTTTGAACGCGAAAAGATCGGCGAACTGTTAAACAAAGGCGGTGCTGCCGGCAAAATATATAAAAGTATAACCCACCCGCAACTGGTCGCAAAAATTTTTCATGACAAGAGCAAAAGCCAAACCAATCGGCGCAAACTTGAAGCAATGTTGGTTAACAGGCCAAACAATACATGTTGCTCGCATGGTGAAAAACAATTTATACAAATTGCTTGGCCCGAGGCAGTGTTGGAAGATGATGAGGGGTTTTGCGTAGGCTATTTAATGCCGTTTATTGACACCAAAGAAGCGGTATCATTAGACCATATAATGCAAAAAGCCGTACGAAAAAAAA
Source organism: Alphaproteobacteria bacterium (assembly GCA_015062345.1). Taxonomy (GTDB): domain Bacteria; phylum Pseudomonadota; class Alphaproteobacteria; order RF32; family CAG-239; genus JAFTYO01. The sequence continues at coordinate 15,341 of SUUV01000019.1, forward strand.
TGAACATTTCCGAAAGCTATGCCAATCGACTGTTTGCCGCTTACAATTTGGCCTATATAGTAGCATCATTGCACAGATGCGGGCATTATATAATAGATTTAAAGCCTTCAAATTTGTTTCTTTACAAAGAAGATATGATTGTTGCCGTATTTGACTGTGACGGTTTTTCCATCAAAGGCGACAACATTCGTTATCCGGCGGAATTTGTCAGCGAAGAATATATCTATCCCGAAGGAATGAGTCAAAGCTGTGAGCAAATGGGAGAAGAACAAGACAAATTTGCTCTTGCGGTAATTTTGTTTAAGCTTTTAAACAATGGTATTCATCCGTTTTCGGGAACTCCTCGAAAACAAACTGATGAGATGCTTTCCATTCAGAGCCGAATTGAAAACTATAATTATGCTTACGGCCTGTGGCCCGATTCTTACCAATCGGCGCACCCGTACAGTATGCACGAATATTTTGATAAAAAAACCCTCAATTTGTTTGACCGTGCTTTTATGCAAAATCAAAAAAGACCGACAGCCAAAGAATGGCAAGAACATCTTGAAGAATTGTTCAAACAACTTAAAACCTGTAAAAACAATTCCGAGCATATTTACTTTACCTCAAAAGGTTGCGGAATTTGTGCAATGGAAGAAAAAATTAAACTCAAATTGCAAAAAATTAAAGACGAAAGTCAAAAACCCATAAAAATCAGAGGCCTTGAAATTTCCGAACTTTCCGATGAAAAAAATAAAGAAATAAAAAAACAAAAGCATCTCAAATTTATCAAACTCAACAAAATTGCCCTTATGGGAATTGTGTTTTATTTTGTTTTCTTTGCCGCATTGACCTTTATTTTGAAACCATATCAGGATGTTATCACTTCAAAAGGCCTGTTTTTACAACTTTTGCTGATTGCCGTATTTGTGCGTTTGCTGTACAAACTTTTAAAAATTTTACCGCAAAAATTACCGCTTTTAAAAAATGATATACTGCTTAATATGCTCAAAATTTATGCCCTGATAAACATTTTGATATCTTTTGTTATCTTAAACGATTTATCTTTTTCGATTTTATCGCTTGTGAAATAGTCTTTGAACATTAGTAAATACCGTAAAGCCTATATTTTTCAATATTAGTTTCTTTGATGATACTATGCGCATTAAAAGTGCCTACTTTTAATTTATAAAAAAAATGATTATAAACAAGCTGATATTAATTTAAAAAAGAGGAAAAAACATTGAAAAAATTAAATTCCGTTATTTTATCAGGTAAAGAAGTTTTGCCGTTAATTGAGGGCGGTAAAGGTATTAATGCCAGCAACGGATACAGTTCCGGCGCTTGGGCTCGGGCAAATTGTGTCGGAACATTTTCGGGTGTAACTCCTGATGTATTAGATAACAACGGCAATGTAATAATGGAAAGTTTTAAAACCAAAAAACGCTTGGATAGGCATGAAGAATTGGTTGAATATGCCATTCAGGGCGGAATTTCACAAGCCAAACTTGCGTATGAAATTTCGGGCGGAAACGGACGCATTCATATGAATATGCTTTGGGAATTGGCAGATTCGCAAAAGATGATTGAGGCCATTTTGGAAGGTTCAAAAGGCTTAATCCACGGTGTAACCTGCGGAGCCGGATTGCCTTACCAGTTGGCTGAATTAACCTCAAAATTCGGGGTTTACTACTACCCGATTGTATCTTCAGCCAGAGCTTTTCAAATTTTGTGGAAAAGAGCATATGCAAAATGTCCCGAATTTTTAGGCGGTGTGGTTTATGAAGACCCATGGCTTGCCGGCGGTCATAACGGTTTATCAAATGCCGAAAATCCCAATCAGCCCGAAGTGCCTTACAATCGTTTGGTTGAATTAAGAAAAACATTACGCACACTCGGTTTGGAAAAAACTCCGATAATTTTGGCCGGCGGTGTTTGGAACTTAAAAGACTGGGAAGATTATATCGACAATCCCGAAATCGGCGACATTGCATTTCAGCTCGGAACTCGCCCGATGTTAACCGTTGAAAGCCCCATCAGTGATGCTTGGAAACAACTGTTGTTAAATGTTAAAAAAGGTGATGTAATTTTGCAAAAGTTTTCACCGACAGGGTTTTACTCATCGGCAATTAATAATGCCTTTTTAGCCAAGTTAATTGAACGCAAAAATAATGAAATTGAATATAAGTCTGAGCCCGATGCCGAATTTTCTTGTGCGTTGCCCTTAAATGCGGTGCGCTCGGTTTATATCAGACCTCAAGATATGCAAAAAGCCCAAAATCAAATTGATGCAGGATTGAGTGTTATCCAAGAAACTCCGGATAATACGGTTGTGTTTTTAACTCCTGCCGACTGGCAACAAATGAAAATTGACCGAGCCGAATGTGCGGGCTGTTTGTCCCAATGCCAATTTTCCACTTGGTCAAAGGCAACACTTACTACCGGAAAATTGCCGGACCCGAGAACATATTGTATCCATAAAACCCTTTATGACGGCGGACATGGCGGTGATGTTCAAAACAATTTGATTTTTGCCGGACATCAGGTGTATCGTTTTGCCGATGACCCGATGTATAAAAAAGGAATTCCGACTACAAAAGAACTCGTTGAAGCTTTGTTAAGAGGAGAATAAAATATAAGTTAAGGGAGCTTGTAAGCTCCCTTAAAAATTTGATTAGTAATTAATAGTTATAGTAAATGAACCGGTGTAAGTGCCCGCCTTTACATTAGCAGGGATGGTTAATTCCGGGTATAACATATCTTCTGCGCCGTGACAACTAAGTGTCATTTTATCACCTTTGTCATTTGTTAATTTAGTAGTAACATTAATCTGTTCTAAATCAGGATAAAAATCATGGCATGTTGATTTAGGATCATTAATATTCATCGATATAAAATCACTTGCTCCCTCACCGATAATGGTATAGCCACTACTATCACTCGCAATAACAAACTCATGATTGTCCTGTTTTACTACAATGGTACCAAAATCAATTTCATCACACCCAAAAGTGTTAGCTACCTCAATTGTAGCCTTAGCAGTAACTTCTGCGTAGTCGGTTGTTGCGTTTGCGGTGCTTGTTGCTAAAAGTGCCACAGCACCTAAAAGAAAATATTTTCTCATTTTATTAATTCCTTTACAAAAATTAAGTTTAAGTACATTTGAAAGGCATAAAAATTGTCCTCTCAGGTCGCATCATAAACCGTTTTTTTTTTTTGCAAGTAAAAAGAGTCTATTTGTGAATTTAAATCAAAAATGGTGTAGAGGTGTCTCTCTCATCACCGTCATACCGGTGCCCGAACTTTAGTTCGGAATAGACACCGGTATCTAAGGGAATAATTTAGCTATATTACCACCTGGACTCCGGCATCAAGTGCCGGAGTGACAGTGAGGAGACGGACTCCGGCATCAAGTGCCGGAGTGACAGTTAGGAGGTATGTTGCAAAGTTTGAGAATAAAAAACAAATATTTTCCGATTTTAAATAAATGTCACAATGCCTCAACTTGCACTGTGTGTCAGTTCAAAAAACAATCTCCGAATTTTCAAAAATCCAAAAACCTTAAACTTTTTTTATAGCCAATAGACAATGGCAAAGACTGTTATAAAAGCATACAAAACCACACCTATCGGGTAAGAAAAAGCCACCTTAAAATCAGTTGAGGACGGAACTGCGTTTTCGATAATTATGGTTTGTAACAATATGTAAAAAACATAATTTAGAAGCGAAATATTAACATTGGCAAAATACCACATATTAAGCCAATAGCCTATGGGCAACAATATAAGCGGGGCTAAAGCCGAGGGAATGGCATTATACGATGTAACATTTCTAAACCCGACACTACCCATTACATAGTTCCCGAAACCGTCTTTTCGAGGAATTAAATCAAAACTTGTGGGGCGAGCATTGGTAAACAAGCCCACCAAAAAATGCATTGTCTCGTGCAAAACAGTCCCCGGAATGTTGATTAAGGCACTGAGCCAAAGGCTTGAATATGTCGCATATTTAAACTTTAGCAACACAATTACAAAAACAATCATCAAAAACCGATTGTTTACTACCCATTCAAGAACTTGCGGGTTTGAAACAAACTGATTGATTTTTAATAACAAGAGTTGAACAAAATCCATAATTTCACCATCAAAATCAAATTTTTTCCAAAACTTTCATACCTGCAAGATAAGTGTTGAGCAAAAGTTCGCACAAAGTGTGCTTGTTGATTTTGCTGAAACTGTCCAACGCATCGGTTGTAATAAACGAGCTAAGCGAAAACAAAGTCAGCCATAGCACTTGTATCGAAAGAGTGCGTTCCGGAACTTCAATTTCCGGAAACATATTTTTAAAAGCACCCTCAACCAACTTTGTAATTTGAACAATTCGTTTAAGATAAATTCTTGAAAAACGGCGATTGTTGTTATGTAAATGAAAATTATGCACCAAAAACCACAAATTTTTATTTTCAACTACAAAGTTGATAAATTCTTTGACATACAAATTAAGCCTTTGATAAGAAGTGCCCGAAGCTTGCAGTTTTTCAAGCCGATTATACAAACTTTCCAATGTGATGTAGTTTTGCACCAGAACAAAATTATCCATATTGCCAAACTGATTATATATTGTACCGACTGAATATCCTGAAGCTTCCGATAATTTTCTTGCAGTTAAAAAATCGGCTCCTTTTTGTTTAATCAGCTCTCGCCCTTTACTGACTAATTTTTCCCCAATATTGTCTTTGCTCATGATAAATCTTATATCTAAATTAACACTTTTGTTGTAATATGGACACAAAATAAACCAAAAATGAACAATGTTCAATTTTTTTCTTTAACATATAGGGGGTTTTTATGAAAAAGTTATTTTTTGGAGTTTTTGCCGTTTCATTGCTTTTAACGGCGCATGCAAAATCGGCAGATGATTTTTTTGATGATTTATTGATAACCGATGAAATGAAACAAGTCGAAAACAAAAAAAGAACTTTCGAAAAAGGTCAAATGGACGCTTCCAAACTTTTGGAAAGCAAACCCAAAATGCTTAAAATTGAAAAAAAACAAAACAAAGTAAAAATTGAAGAAACCATCGCCAAACCCGTTGTACCCATAGTGTATGATGCAGCGCCCATGGGGCTTTTGTGGCTTGCTCCCGTTTCAGAAATTGAATATTTAAGAGTTCGGTTAACCTCTATTCAACTTAAAGATTATCCCAACACATATAAAGCCACAAATCTACCTAAACCGATAGCCGATTTTAGAGAGACCATGCTCAGCTTCGGACATCAGGACAGTTTGTGGCGCATATTGTCTTACGGCAATTTCATTGAAGACGATTCGTCGGCAAGTAAGGGCTTAGCCATGTATCGAAAATATTATGCAATGCTTGATAAAAAATATGGCAATGCCGAAGATTTTTATACTCCCGCCGTTTTTAACATAGAAGAACCTGTGCCCAACGATGACGGCACAACATCAATGGCCATAAGACAAGTTGAAATGGATATCGGTGATGCCGGATTTTTGGAAAAATTAGCCTCCGGTGAAGCCGTGTTATATTCAACTTTCAACAACAAAGAAATTGCCGTTACATTGGCTTTGCTTGCTAACGGAAACAATCAGAGTTTTATCGTTATAGATTATAAAAATTTGACTTTGCAGAAAAAAACCGATGAAGAAATTTTTGATGCTTTATAGACCAAAGGACTGAATATGAAAAAAGTTAGTTTTTGCGGAATCTCCGGCAGTGGTATGAGCGCCCTTGCCCAAGTTTTAAAAACCAAAGGTTATGATGTCAGCGGTTCGGACCGCAGTTTTGACCAAGGAAAAGATGCTCAAAACAAAAAAGCCTTGGAAGAACTCGGAATAAAAATTTTTAAGCAAAACGGTGATGCCATATGTCCGGATACAGATTGTTTGTATGTTTCAACCGCAGTTGAAGATTCTATACCCGATGTAAAAAAAGCTCTTGATTTGGGCATTAGCATAAAAAAGCGCTCAGACTTATTGGCCGAAATTTTCAATGCCGCAAAATATGGTATTGCCGTTGGCGGAACAAGCGGAAAAACAACGGTTACCGCAATGCTCGGTTTTGTTTTGGACGAGCTTAAATTAAATCCGACCATGATAAACGGCGGACTTTTGAAAAATTATGCATTGGCAAAAGGCATACCTAATGTTATCTTAAATCAAAACAGCAAATTTTGTGTAATTGAAGCCGATGAAAGCGACGGCTCAATTGAAAAATATACTCCGTATATCGGTGTTGTAAACAACATTACAATTGACCACAAGCCGATTGAGGAGTTGCAAGCATTGTTTGCAAACTTTGTGCAAAAAGCCTCTAAAGGAGCAGTTATAAATTTTGATTGTATAAATTCTAAATCGTTAACCGCAAAGAACAAAAATGTTGTTACTTTTTCCATTAAAAACCCTGATGCCGATATTTATTTATCAAACATAAAACCTCTTGCCGACGGAATCTCTTACCGGTTTGACAACAAACAATATAAACTGCAACTTACGGGTGCTTTTAATGTAGCCAACACAGCTTGCGTGCTCTCTGTTTGCAAACTGCTTGGTCTTAATTTGCATCAAGTTGCATCTTGCTTGGAAAAATTTTTGGGCACCAAAAGAAGATTGGATATAATCGGCACAAAAAACAATATAACCGTAATTGATGATTTTGCCCATAATCCCGACAAGGTAGCAGCTTCAATGTCTGCCTTAAAAGATTATGAAGGCCGGCTATTGTTGATGTTTCAACCGCACGGTTTTTCGCCGATGCGTATGATGGGTAAAGCCATTATGGAAAGTTTTGCAAAATTTATGCAAAAAGATGACATACTTTTTATTCCGGAAATTTTTTATGCCGGCGGAAGTGTAAAAAAAGACATTTCTTCCAATGATTTGGTAAATTATGCCAAATCACTTAATGTCAATGCAAACTTTTATCAATCAAGAGACGAAATTAAGGCCCAGATTGTTAAAATTGCCAAGCCTTATGACCGCATTGTCATAATGGGAGCAAGAGATAATTCGTTGCCTGATTTTTGCGCCGATATATTAAAGGAATTGTAAAATGAAATTGCTTAAGAAAGCAGATAAAGTTATCATTGTTTCGCCGTCATCCTGCATTGAGCCGAACGCACTTGATAAGGGCATTAACTGGCTAAAAAATCAGGGCTTTGAAGTAAAAATCGCCAAGCACACATATGACAGTTTTTCATACACCGCCGGCACCGATTGTAGCCGAGCCGATGATATAAACAAGGCTTTTGCCGACAATGAAATTAAGGCAATTTTTTGCTCCCGAGGCGGAGCCGGCAGTACCAAAATGCTTGATTATTTAGACTTTGATTTAATAAAAAACAATAAAAAACCTGTTTTCGGCTTGAGCGATTCGACTGCTTTGCAAAATGCACTTTATCATAAGTGCGGCATTGTTTCATACACCGGCTTTTTACCCGTTTATGATTTTAAGGGCGACAGTTTAGATGATAAAATTGCCGCAAGCCTGCAAAATGTTTTTAATGGAAAAGAGCAAACAATTTGTAGCTTAAAAGCCTTAAACGGCGGAAAAGCCAAAGGAGTTTTAATCGGAGGCAATTTAAGTGTTTTATGTTATTTGTGCGGCACAGCATATTTTCCGAATTTAGAAAATAAGATTTTGTTGTTAGAAGATATCGGTGAAAAAACTTATAAGATAGATTTGATGCTAAATCAGTTAAAACAACAATTAAATTTTGATAAATTAAAAGGTATCATTTTCGGAAAATTTACCGATTGTATCGAAATTAATGAGGGCGACGGAAGTGTTAAAAATGTGCTTAAAAACTTTGCTTTAAGTTTAAACATTCCGGTTGTTTTTGATTTTGATTACGGGCATATAAAAAGCCGATATGTTTTACCGATTGGTCAAGAAGTTGAACTTGATGCCGACAACTTATTGCTTAAAATACCAAGTTTATGAGATATTCAAAATTTTGTAAATTAAGCCTGTTGATTAAGTCAAAATAAACTTTAACACCAAGCCAACCTTTGCTGTTATAAGCAATAATACTACCGATTATCCAAAAATTGGCCCCCGGCAAAAACATCCAACAAAACTTATAACTCACCTTGGGCAAATCGGTTTGCTTGTCATGAATTTGCGAGCCGACCGTATCCATATGATAACCTAAAATATAGCCCAAAATTCCGTTAAAAATGATGCTTTCGGGAAAATATGGCATAATGAGCATATAAAAAAATCCGAACAACGGGAAAAAATATGGCGCAATTACAATCAGCCAGTTGCCTTCTCCGGCAAAGCCCATTTCACCGCCCGAACCATCGGGGTCTAAGCGAATGTGTTTAACTTTATGAAAAGTAATAAGAGCAAAAAAAGAATGCGTAAGTTCATGTGCAACAATCTGCATAGCCGTTTTTACCGAAGAATCTGCCATTGTTCTGGCAATAAAATACATAAAAAATCCGGCACCTAAAGCTAAATATTTGAAGCTCTTGAAATTAAAAAAATCAACCGAAGAAAACAAGGCAGGCAAAGATATCAGCATATAAATTGCTACCGGCCATTTAAACAAGTTGATAATTTTATCTAAAAAATTTGCCATAATAAAAACCTTTCGATGTTGAATATATAGCAAGTAAAATTTTTTTCATCTTTTTAAAGCAATCTATCAACACCGAAAGGCAAAATCTGACTTAAAACTTTAATATGTTACAGTTACGGTAAATGAACCGGTATATGTACCTGCTTTAACATTAGCGGGGATATTTAAATAAGAATATAATGTACCATCATCCGCCAAATCTATATTAGTCAGAGTGATTGTATTGCCGTTTTCATTTTTTAATGTCACATCATCAAACCCCGTTGTTTCAAAACTTGAATTAGCTCTACACTGACTACGGCAGTCAGATGCTGATATAGATATTAAATCATCACTATCAGCCTCACAGCTATCATCAATATTGATTTCTCCATTATTTTGTTTAACAACAATGGTTCCCCAATCTATATTGTCACAACTCATTGTATTAGCCACCTCAATTGTAGCCTTAGCGGTTACTTCGGCATAGTCAGTGGTTGCATTTGCGGTGGTTGACATTAACATTGCCACAGCGCTCAAAAGAAAATATTTTCTCATTTTATTAATTCCTTTACAAAAATAGTTAAACTTAATTTGAAAGGCAAAAAATCACCTTTCAAGACGCATCATAAACCGTTTTTTTTTTTTGCAAGTAAAAAGAGTCGTTTAAAAGATTTAAATCAAAAATGGTGTAGAAGTCTGATAAAAATATTGAGTTTTAATATGAGCAATGTAAAGTTTTTTACATAACTTGTTATATGCTTATTAAGGTAGGACTATTATGAAACCGATTAAAAAAGAGCAACCGCATTATATAGGTCATCGAGCCAGAGTAAGAACAAAATTTTTCAAGGATAACGGAGCATCTATGGCCGATTATGAATTGATGGAAGTGTTGTTAATGCAAGCGATACCGAGACGAGATGTAAAAGAACAAGCAAAAGATTTAATCAGTCATTTCGGCAGTTTCAGTGAGGTAATACACGCAAGTAATGAGGCATTAATTGAGTTCGGAGTGTCGCAAAGTGTGTTATTTATGATAAAATTTGTTGAAACGGCAATGCTAAGGTCGTCGTGGCAAAGATTAAGCGAGGATAATCGCCCGATATATAAAAATTTATCATATATGATAGAATATTGCCGGATGTTGCAAGGCCATAAAGGCCATGAAGAATTAAGAATAATAGGATTAGATAGCGGATATCACATAATTGCAGAAGA
>SUUV01000020.1 GCA_015062345.1 Alphaproteobacteria bacterium
ATTTAAAGCCTTTAAAAGACTCTTTTTACTTGCAAAAAAAAAAAACGGTTTATGATGCGATATGAAAGGCTGATTTTTAGCTTTTCAAATTAAGTTTAACTATTTTTAAGGATTAAAACATATGAGAAAATATTTTCTTTTGAGCGCTGTAGCTCTTTTAGTTGCAACATCAGCAAATGCAACAACCGACTATGCAGAAGTAACCGCTAAGGCTACTATCGAAGTAGCTACTAAATTTAGTTGTGATAACATTGACTATGGCACAATCGTTGTAAAACAAAATAATGCATCATTTGTAATTGATGCAGAATTAGGAGTTGTAGACGATACAAATAGCTTAATATCTTGGAGTGGTGATTGGGGTATCACCGGAGTTTCTACATGTAGTATTACATTTGATGATGACTTTGATGAAAATGTAACATTAAAAAATAACAATGGCGATAACATTACTCTTAATGTATATAATAGGCTTGGTGATCCGTTCTTAATTTCTACTTTAACGATTCCCGCACAAGTAAAACCCGGTGAATATACAGGTTCATTTACAGTAACTGTTACTTCTGAATAAAACTTTTACACCCAATTTCCGCTCTTTGAGTTTTTCAAAGAGCGGTTTTTTATTTTAAAAAACAATTCATCGCTGATTTTTGCATCTTCGAATTAATAATAATCGGGATATGCCTTGAATTTTTTGCTAACGCAAAAAATAGGCATGACATTTATTTAAAAGCGGAAAATATTTGTTTTTTAGCCTCATACTTTGCAACTGCCTCCTAACTGTCACTCCGGCACTTGATGCCGGAGTCCAGGTGGTAATATAGCTAAATTATTCCCTTAGATACCGGTGTCTATTCCAAGCTAAAGCTTGGGCATCGGTATGACGGTGATGAGAGAGACACCGCTACCTCATTTTTGATTTAAATCCACAATTAGACTCTTTTTACTTGCAAAAAAAAAAAACGGTTTATGATGTGACTTGAAAGGGCAATTTTGCACCTTTCAAGTACATTTAAACTTAATTTTTGTAAAGGAATTAAAAATTATGAGAAAATATTTTCTTTTGAGTGCTGTTGCCCTCTTGGCAACAAGCACCGCAAACGCAACAACCGACTATGCAGAAGTAACCGCTAAGGCTACTATCGAAGTAGCTACTAAATTTAGTTGTGATAACATTGACTATGGCACAATCGTTGTAAAACAAAATAATTCACCATTTGTAATTGATGCAGAATTAGGAGTTGTAGACGATACAAATAGCTTAATATCTTGGAGTGGTGACACGGGTATCACCGGAGTTTCTACATGTGGTATTACATTTGATGATGACTTTAATGAAAATGTAACATTAAAAAATAACAATGGCGATAAGATTACCCTTAGTGTATATAGTAGGTATGATGATTCGTTCTTAATTTCTGCTTTAAGGATTCCCGCACAAGTAAAACCCGGTGAATATACAGGTTCATTTACAGTAACTGTTACTTCTGAATAAAACTTTTACACCCAATTTCCGCTCTTTGAGTTTTTCAAAGAGCGGTTTTTTTCTTTTTACCCAAAAGTCCAATAGCCTTTAACTATCATTATTTGTGAAAGAATATATAAGGCATATATGCTGACAAACACTGTTCCTTCAACTCTGTTCATACGAGCTTTTGTCATCATCACCGGATACAGCAACAATGTTGACAAGAACATCACCCACACATCATAGTACATAAACTGTTTTGAAACCGGTACATCGGTCACAACAGATGTAAAGCCCATAATAAACACAATGTTCCATATATTTGAGCCGATAATATTTCCTAAAGCCACATCATTTTGTTTTTTAACGGCTGCTACAATTGTCGTTGCCAACTCGGGAAGCGATGTTCCGACTGCCACAATGGTCAAACCGATAATTTCATCTGATACACCCCAGATTTTTGCAATGGTTGTAGCACCACCGACCAAAAAATCTGCTCCATACATAATGGCTACCAAGCCCAAGACCGTTACCATTGTTACATAAAACCAACTTTTATGCGCAATGGGGCTTAAACTGTCTTCACTGACCGCCACTTTTGATGAGTTTTTATAGTTGTAATATATAAAAGCAACCAAAAGTCCGAGCATAATTATCCCTTGCCAGAAAATAAACTTTCCGTTCATGGCAAAAGCTACAAAAATGGCACTTACCAAAAACAAAAATTTATAATTGCGTAAAAAAATCCGTCTTCGGCATTTTATCGGATGAAAAACCGCCGCCGCACCTAAAATGAGCAACACATTGGCGATGTTGGAGCCAACTACATTTCCGATGGAAATTCCGGCCGAGCCCGATAACGCCGCTTTAACACTCACAATAAACTCAGGCAATGATGTACCAAGCGCCACAACAGTTAACCCGACAATTATCATCGGAATTTTAAGTTTATTGGCAATGGCCACCGCCCCACGAACGGTATATTCGGCGCCTGCAACCAACAATATCAATCCGACAACAATTAAAAACAGTGCATATAACATAATTTTTTCCCTTAGAAATAAAAACCTCCGATAAATAAGCCAAACTTACCAATCGGAGGTTTAAAGTTTTACTTATTTATTACACATTACCAAACGGATTTATATCTTTGGTTTGTGCTTCCTGTGTTTTTCTTAAATCAAAAACATTTAAGAATACGGCGGAAATATAAATTGAAGAATATGTTCCGATTACCACACCCCACAAAATTGTAAACGAGAAACTTCTTAAAGCTTCACCGCCAAATACAAACAATGCGGCTGATGCAAACATCGTGGTAAGACCGGTCAATATGGTTCTTGAAAAAATGTCGTTCAAGCTCTTGTTGATTAAGTCATATTGCGACATTTTCTTATATTTGCGCAAATTTTCTCTGATACGGTCGTAGGTTACAACAGTATCATTTACCGAATAACCTGCCAATGTTAAAATGGCGGCAACGGTTGTTAAACTGATGTCAAATTTGAAAAATGACAACAAACCGACCGTAATGAGCACATCGTGGAACAAGCCGATTAAGGCACCTAAGGCAAACTGCCATTCAAACCTAAACCAGATGTACAAACAAATGGCTAAAATTGCAATTAAAGATGCAGTAATGCCGGCTTTTTTAAGCTCGTCGCCAACTTGCGGACCAACCGATTCCACCCTTCTGTATTCATACCCGTTGCCCAAAATTTCTTTAATTTTAGCAACTGCAATTCTTTGATTTTCTTCCGTTGCATCATCAACCTGAGTACGAATGAGCATTTCATCACCTGTATCACCCAATGTTTGCAAGGTGAGTTCATCAAGAGCCAACCCCGAAAGGTCTTTTCTGATTTGTTCTGCATCTATTTTGGTCTCACTTTTAATTTCCATCAAGATACCGCCGGAAAAATCAATACCATAATTAAATCCGGTAAAGAAAATCCAATAACAAGACAACAACACCATCACAATCGAGAGCGCATAAGTAAATTTACGCGGTTTCATAAAATCAATATTTGTGTCTTTGGTTACCCAATTAAATATTTTCATTTTTTATTCCTTCTCTAAAATTAAATCGGCAATTTTGTCGGTTTGTAACGAGCAATCCATGCCGCAACCATAACTCGAACAACTGTCACGGATGTAAACATCGATGTCGCAATACCAATAGCAAGTGTTACGGCAAAGCCCCTTACCGGCCCTGTACCGAAATAAAACAACACGAACGCTGCAACCAATGTGGTTAAGTTAGAGTCAATAATGGTTGTCCAAGCCTCTGTAAATCCGGCATCAGCAGCATCTCTTGTCGAGCGACCTTTTTTAACTTCTTCACGCATACGCTCAAAAATCAACACATTGGCATCAACCGCCATGGCAATTGATAAAATAAGACCTGCAATACCCGGAAGTGTTAAAGTTGTACCGATTGCACTCATTGCTCCTAATGTAAGGAAAAGGTTAATAAAGACTGTTGCTGTTGTAAACAAACCAAATAAGCCGTATGCCGCAATCATAAACACTACAACACAAATTAAGCCGATAACGGAAGCTATCAAGCCCTCACGAATGGAATCGGCTCCCAAACCTGCTCCGACCGTTCTTTCTTCCAAAACCTCCAGCGGAGCCGGCAAAGCACCCGAGCGCAACAACATTGCTAACTCATTTGCGGTTTCGGAACTGAAATTACCGGTAATTACACCGCTTCCGCCAACAATAGCGCCCTGAATTTCAGGTGCGGAAATTACCTGATTGTCCAAAACAATTGCCAAATGCTCTTTTACATGCTCTTTGGTAACTTCGGCAAATTTGCGTCCGCCTACGGTATCAAATTTAAAGCTGACCACAGGGCGACCCTCTTGGAAAGAAACTCCTGCATCTACCAAATGAGCTCCGTCAACCGCAGCTTTGCGAACGATAACATATTGACCGCCTTCGGCTCCGGATACAACACGAGAAGAACTGCTGAGTTTGCCCCTTTTGGCATCGGCAACACTGGTGCGTTCGTCAACCATATGGAAAGACATTTTTGCGGTTTTACCTAAAAGTTGTTTAACTTCTTCGGGATTTTGTACTCCCGGAAGCTGAACGACAATGCGGTCTGTTCCTTGTCTTTGAATCGTCGGCTCTTTTGTGCCCAACTCATCAATACGACGACGAACAATTTCAATTGACTGCGCAACAACTTTGGCTTGAAGCTCATTGTAAGCAATTTCAGAATATTTAATTTCGACAACATCGTTATCAACAACCGTTACCGTCAAACCGTTTTCAATTTTCTTAAAATAGCCGATTGCTTGACTTCTGGCATTAGAGTTTTCAATTTTAACTCTGACACTGTCATCGGTTGCGGTTAAATTTTGATATCTGATACGATGTTCTCTTAAAACCTGACGAACAGAATCTTCAATTGTTGCCATGCGTTCTTTTAACACATCGTCCATTTTAACTTCCAAAAGCAAGTTTGACCCGCCTTGCAAGTCAAGACCTAAGCTGATTGGTTTCCACCATGAAGGAAGTTTTGTTCCTTGAGGTAAAAAGTTTGGAACTGCCAACAAAAAACCGACCAAACAAATGGCCAGAATAATGGCAATTCTTTTTGATGAGAGTTTATACATTTTTGTTTCCTACTTTTTTGTTTTAGAATTTTTTGTTGTTTTGATTTTTTTAATTTCAGGGTTATTGTCGTTCAAAACTTCACGAATGGTGTATTTATGAACAACAATTTCAACACCTTTGGCAACTTCAACACTGATTTTATCACCATCAATGGCGGTAATTTTTGCATAAATACCACCACCGGTGATAACATTATCGCCTTTTTTCATGGCATTTAAAAGTGCTTCATGCTCTTTGATTTTCTTTTGTTGCGGGCGAATAAGCAAAAAATAAAAAACAAGCATTATACAGACAAGCTGAATTACAATGCCCATTGTAGATGCTCCCGTAGACATAGGAGCCGTTGCCTGAGCCCAAGCATCACTTATAAACATCATTTTCTCCTAAAAACAATTATTAACTGCCAAAGAATATACAACATTTTTTGCAGCTTACAAACGAAACTTGCAACTATTAAACAACTATTTTATCAAAATCGGTATTTTAGGGCAGATATTTTCTCGGATTTACGGCTTTTTTGCCGGCTCTGACTTCAAAATGCAGTTGCGGACCGTCAACACCGCCGGTTTGTCCCACTGTGGCAATTTTTTCGCCTTTTACCACTGTTTGGCCTTTTTTAACCAACAATTTTTGATTATGCGCATATGCGGTTATCCAACCGTCAGGGTGTTTGATGAGTATCAAATTCCCGAAACCTTTAAGCTCATTTCCGGCATATGCAACCACACCTTTATCAGCAGCCTTAACATCACTGCCGAGCGGCGCCTTAATGTTGATACCGTCATTTTTTCTACCTTTACCCAATGTGCCAAAGCTCGAAATTACTTTTCCGTTTACCGGCCACAAAAATTTTGCCGTTCGGTTTTTGGGTGCAACATAAGTGCTTTGAGCCGATTTTTTATATGTGGCATTTTTGTTGGTTGTACCCTTGCCTTTATATGCCGTTTTATGAACTTTGCTTCCCGAAAGTTGCAACTTTTGCCCTATTTTTAACGAATATGGCGCTTTTAAGTTATTAACTCTGGCAAGTGTCGCAACATCAACCCCGTATTCTCGAGAAATTTTGTATAAGGTGTCACCCTTTTTAACAACATAATGTTTTGATGTCGGCAATTTTAATGTTTGCCCGACCTGTAAAGAATCAGGCGAGCTCAAATTGTTTGCCTCAATCAATTCTTCAAGCGACATATCATATCGACGAGAAATACTGTACAAAGTGTCGCCTTTTTCAACTTTTATACTGTCCGGATTGTGCCCGAACAATGCATATTTGTTAAACAGCCTGATTTGCCCGCCAGAAGAATAACATCCGGAGAGCATCAAACACAACACTATTGCACTTAAAAGTTTTGTTTTCATCAAACTTCCTTTTTATTTAACTTTTACAGTTATGCCACTAAATAACTAAATATTGGTTAAAACCTCTTGATTTTTGTAAAACATTTTCGTATGCTGACCACACTTTTTTTAACGGGATTAATAATATGCTTAAAAAACCTGACATAACCGATTCTTCGGGCGATAAATATAAATACGGTTTTGTTACCGATGTCGCTTCCGAGAGTTCACCTAAAGGTTTAAATGAAGATATTATCAAGCTGATTTCTCATAAAAAATCTGAGCCGGAATGGCTTTTGGAAAAAAGGCTTGAAGCCTTTGAGTTTTGGAAAAAAATGTCTGAGCCCACTTGGGCAAAACTGTGTTATGACAAGATAAACTATCAAGATTTATACTACTATTCGGCGCCAATTCAAAAAGCAAAGCCCAAAAGTCTTGATGAAGTAGACCCTAAACTTTTGCAAACATATGAAAAACTCGGCATTCCGTTAAAAGAACAAGAGATTTTATCCGGAGTCGTAGCCGTAGACGCGGTTTTCGACAGTGTTTCGGTTGCTACCACATATCGAGCCAAACTAAAAGAACAAGGCATAATTTTTTGTTCAATTTCCGAAGCCGTGCAAGAATATCCCGACTTGGTTAAAAAATATTTAGGGTCAGTTGTCCCCTACACCGACAATTTTTTTGCCTGCTTAAATTCGGCGGTTTTCACCGACGGGTCATTTGTATACATTCCCAAAGGTGTCAAATGTCCGATGGAATTATCCACCTACTTTCGCATCAATGCCAAGAACACCGGACAATTTGAACGCACACTTATCATTGCCGATGAAGACAGTTATGTATCATACTTAGAAGGTTGTACGGCACCGCAAAGAGATGAAAATCAGCTTCATGCCGCCATTGTTGAAATTGTAGTTTTAAAAAATGCCGAAGTTAAATATTCTACCGTTCAAAACTGGTATCCCGGAGACAAAGACGGCAAAGGCGGAGTGTATAATTTTGTTACCAAACGAGCCGCTTGCCGAGGTGAAAATGCAAAAATTTCGTGGACTCAGGTTGAAACAGGCTCAGCCGTCACTTGGAAATATCCGTCGTGTATCTTACAAGGTGACAATTCGGTCGGAGAGTTTTATTCGGTTGCCATTACAAACAATTATCAACAAGCCGACACCGGTACAAAGATGATTCATATCGGGAAAAATACAAAATCAAAAATTATATCAAAGGGCATTTCTGCCGGACATTCAAATCAGACATACAGAGGTTTGGTCAAAATAATGCCCAAGGCCGACAATGCCCGAAACTATTCGCAATGCGACAGCTTATTAATTGGTAAAACCTGTGGCTCTCATACCATTCCGTACATTGAAAACAGTAATAAAAACGCAATTTTGGAACACGAAGCCACCACATCAAAAATCAGTGACGAACAGCTTTTTTATTGCAGGCAAAGAGGTCTTGACGAAACTGATGCCGTCGGGCTGATTGTTAACGGATTTTGTAAACAAGTGTTGCAACACTTGCCATTAGAATTTGCCATTGAGGCATCAAAACTTATCAACATATCATTAGAAGGAAGTGTAGGATGACAAACATATACAAAAGAGCTCTTAAAACTTGGGGCAAAGAACCTCAAATGTTGCAAGTGATTGAAGAAATGAGCGAACTTATCAAAGAAATTTTAAAAAATGTCAATCGCAAAAAAGACAATCTGGCCGAGATTATTGAAGAAACCGCCGATGTCGAAATTATGCTAAATCAGCTCAAATGTTGTTACGACATTGAAAAGCAGGTTGAAGATTATAAAGCCCAAAAGCTGTTAAAAATTGAAAAAAGGCTTGATGATTGGGAAAGACTTAAAGGAAAACAAACAAATGAATAAAATACCGCTTTTGGAAATTGAAGACCTTTGTGCGCAAGTTGATAACAAGGAAATTATCAAAAACTTTAACTTAACCGTCAACGAAGGTGAAATTCATGCCATTATGGGACCAAACGGCGCCGGAAAATCGACATTATCATATGTTTTATGCGGTAAAGAAGGCTATGAGGTAACATCGGGTAATATCAGGTTTAAAGGGCAAAATTTGCTTGATATGAATGTTGAGCAAAGAGCAAGAGCCGGTTTGTTTTTAATTATGCAACATCCGGTCGAAATTCCGGGAGTTTCGGCAACCACATTTTTAAAACATGCCGTAAACGACATCAGAAAAGCAAACAACCTGCCCGAAATTGAAACCATGGATTTTATAAAAGACATAAAAAATGTTGCTCGCAACTTAAATCTTGATAACGATATGCTAAAACGCTCGCTCAATGTTGGTTTTTCGGGCGGTGAAAAAAAACGCATGGAAGCCTTACAAATGTCTGTTTTAAAACCCGATTTTTCCATTTTGGACGAAGCCGATTCCGGACTTGATATTGATGCGTTAAAAACCGTTGCCAAGCAGATAAATTCGTTAAAAGACGAGCACAAATCAATGCTTATAATCACCCATTTTCAAAGGTTGTTAAACTATATTGAGCCTGATTTTGTTCACATTTTTGCGAGCGGTCGCATTGTTAAATCGGGCGATAAAAATTTGGCCATAGAGCTCGAACAAAACGGCTATTCGCAATATGTAAAGGAAAATACATAAAATGAGCATCTCGGCGCAACATACGGTTTTAAATCCGATTTTGGAAACTTTAAGGCAAAAAGGAAATTCCTCTTTTGCCAAGCAAGGCATACCTACCCCAAAAAATGAAAGTTTCAAATATACCAAGTTCCGAGAGCTCAATTTAGACAACTTTGTTTTTGCAAAACAAGAACATAAGTGTTGTTGTAATGAGCACAAATTAGGTTTTGATGCTTATGAAGTTGTATTTTGTAACGGAAAGCTTTGCCATAATCATTGTTCCGGTTTGGATAAAATTGAAGTTTTACCTCTTGTTGAAGCCATAAAAGATAAAACCTCTCAAAAATATCTGAACAAATCTTTTGATATGGACAATTTTCCGTTTGCGGCACTTAACAACGCATATTTAGAACAAGGGTTGTTTATCAGAGTTGCCAAAGACTATGTGGCTGACAAACCTCTGGCTTTGGTTTATCACCTTGTCGCCAATGAAAAATATTTTTGCAACATACACAATGTGATAGTAGTTGAAAATAATGCAAAACTTGATTTAGTGGAATATTATTATCACACGGGCGATATTAAAGCCGAATATTTTAACAATGTGGTAAACGAGTTTTTCATTTCAAAAAATGCCACCCTCAATCATTATAAAGTGCAAAATGATGCCTTTAAGGCCTTTCATATTGCCTTAAATGTTGCAAATGTAAAATCGCAAGCAAAATATGAAAGTTTTTGTTTGCAAAAAGGTGCCAATTTAGCCCGCAACGAAACCGTTGTAAATCTGTTGGAAGAAAAAGCTCAAACTGAGGTAAACGGAGCTTACATAATAAACGGGTGGGCAAATGTTGATACCACAACTCAAATCAGACACTTGCATTCTGATACATTGTCTTCTCAACTGGTCAAAGGTGTGGCAGGCGGTTGTGCCAAAGGTGTTTTTCAGGGCAAAATTCACATAGCTCCCAATGCGGTAAAAACAAACGGATACCAACTGCATAAGGCCTTACTCATAAGCGATGATGCTTGTGTCAATGTCAAACCCGAGTTGGAAATTTTTGCCGATGATGTAAAATGCTCCCACGGTTCCACTTGCGGCGAAATTGATAAAGAGCAAATGTTTTATTTGCGCTCCAGAGGAATATCGGAACAAAATGCCAAACAGATTTTAATTGAAGCTTTTATCAATGAGTTGTTTGATAAAATTTCAAACTCAAACATTGTCAATTGGCTAAAAAGCTTTTAAAAATGACAACTGTCTCACAATGATTTATTTAAAATCCTGATAAATTCTTTGGTGTAAACATCTATGATATAATCTGTATCGTAAGTATTCCAAAATTTGTTTTCTATTTTGCCGAGATATTTTTAATTTTGATAAAAAAACAGTTACAACAAAAAATGCCACCTTGATTAGAGGTAGCAGGAAGTTAGAATCTATTAATGGTAATAGTGTAGTTTATTAGGTGCAAATATACACCCTATTCAACTACCTTCCTGCTATATAGCAAAAAGGTAGTTTTTACATCTACGATTTTGTAGATAACCTGAAAGAGGGTTTCAAACCTCACACCGATAATCAACCGATGCAAACTCAAGATATTTGATTTTTAAAAAATAGTCAAACATTTTTTATATTTATAGCATTTACTTTTTATTTTGTTGTAATGAATTTTTTTTTGTTTTATATTCCATTATACCGAAAGTTAATCTCAAAAAGAGTATTAAATTTGGCTTAAATTAACAATATAGTTTATAATTGGAATAAATATGCAAAAACCGGAAATATATGATTTAGAAGAAATATTAAATGATTTTGAACAAAATATTGCCTCTTTTATTGAGCTTTGCAAGGACAAAATAGTTGTATTTGATTTTGACGGAACATTAACAAAATTCAAATATGAAAAAAATCGCTTGCTTCCTTGCTTACAAAAAGATGTGTTGGAATATACTCTCGCAGGCGGAAACATTTATCACACAACAACAGTGCTTAAAACAATGCAATACATTATTTCCAAATTAAATATGAATAATCTTTGGGTTTTAACTACATCATATCCTCAATTAAGAGATATCAAATCCAAAATAATTCACCAACACTTTAATATTCCTTTGGAGCGCATTATTCATAGCAATAGTGATTTACATAAAGTGGAATTGTTAAAAAATATACATTCGACAACTTATAAAAAAATAATTTTTGTTGAAGATACCGTTAACACACTTTTAGCCGCAGAGGATAATTTGGATTTTGTTGAAGGATATCATATATCTAGCTTGTTAGCATAAACATACTTTAGGGAGAATTTATAATGTGGATTATTTATGCTTGTTTATCGGCTTTATTTGCCGCGCTGACCTCAATTTTGGCCAAAATTGGTTTAGACGGTATAAGTTCAAATGTGGCAACAGCCATCAGAACAATTGTAATTTTGTTTATGTCTTGGGCTATGGTATTTATTGCAGGCTCTCATCATCAAGTATTTACAATATCTGCGAAAAACTGGTGGTTTTTAATTGCATCGGGTTTGGCCACCGGAGCTTCGTGGCTCTGTTATTTTAAGGCTTTGCAAATGGGTGAAGTTTCAAAGGTTGTGGCAATTGATAAGTTCAGTCTTGTGTTAACTATTGTCTTGGCCGCATTGTTTTTAAGCGAAACCATGAGCATAAAAGCAATTATCGGTTGTCTGTTAATCACTGCCGGCACCCTGATTATGGTTTGGTAAGGTTTGGAAACAACACAAAGAAAATATATTAACTGTTTGCTTTTTTAGATTTTAAATGATATACTCTGGCGTAACAAAAGAGGAATTTATCATGACTGATAATAATTTATCATTTGAACAAATTTTGGCTACCGTTTCGGACAATGAAATGATGGCTGATTATCAGTATAAAAGTAAGTCTGAGTTAGAAGCAGATAATTTACAAGCAATTCCAAAAGAAAAACAACGGTTTTATTTAGCTTATTATGCAAGCGCTGCTTATGAACATGTAGGGTTTGAAAAATTCAGCAAAGAAAATCAGGAAAATTTTAAAAAAGAAATTGAACAACTGTATGCAAACATAAATTTTGACCGTCCTCAAGGCGAATTTTTAAGTGAGTTAGCTTCAAAAACCGCAAAATATATTGAGGACAGACATTTTGAAATAGGTATCGGCAACCAAACTTTTCACGGCGGAGAAAAGGCTGAACCCAGAAGTGTTGGCAGTAATTTCTTTTTTAATAAAAACAAACCGGCCGATTATCAATCTTTAGGACAAGGCTGGTCAGATGAATTTGGTGAAAAATTTCCCACTTGGGAAATCGGCACCATGAAAAAAGGTGATGAGGATATATTGGTTATATCAATTCCTAATCTTGGCTGTAAAAACGATTATGAGAGTTGGAAAGATTTTATTCAAACCTTTGATAATGTTTATCTTCCAAACAAAGAAAAATGGGATAAAGGTCGAATTATTCTTGATGTCAGAGGCAACCGAGGCGGTGAAGACAAACCGATAGACCATGTTGCCAAACGCTTATATGGCAATATGCTAAACACTTATAAATTCTGCGAAATAAAGGATACTCCTCGTTCAAATCATATTTTACATCAACACGGAGCATTTAAAACTGAAAATCTGATAAAAGACGGTCTGACACCTGAAGATTTAGTAAAGCGACACCATTTTTCGGGAGAAAATAAAATTATTTTTGATAATAGAGATGTATATCATCCTTTTAATGAAGAAAAAGGACATCAAGGCAAAATAGATATACTTATTGACAGAGATGTTGGCTCATCTGCCGAAAGTGCCTATACATCATTTTATCATCACAAGAATGTAAGGTATATCGGAGAAAACACAGCCGGTATGCAACAATATACTCAAGGAACTTTTGCCACTCCTTGGGGTGGCAATATGCGAGTTGGAGCTACAAAACTCGCATATTGGGATAAAGAAGGTGAAAACATTGAGGTTAAAGGTCATAAACCGGATATAAATTGCTCAGGAAGTGATGCTTTTGAAAAAGCATTATCTCTTGATGTTGATGAAGGCCGCATACTCGGTTTTAGACAAATGAACGAAAAGCCCTCCGAAAATTTGGTTTATGCCGAATATGACCCGAAAGACCCAACAGACAACAGAAAAGCCTATCATGCCAAATTTTTAGAGCCTGCAATTGCTGAAATAGAAAAGCAAAATCTTTTAAAGGTCAGTCAGAAATCAAACCAAAATAAATCACCCTCGCAAAAAATAGCAGAATTGCGCGGAATATCATCAGCAACAAAAGTGCCTTACAAGCCTCAACCGACAAAAATAAATCTTCAAACATTGCATATGTATCATACTAATAAACAACAAGGCTTATGATGAAACTTTATCACTACATTGCAAAACCCAATACGGCTTTAACGGACGGCATTTTGTCTTTTGCTAAAAATCCTAATGCTGATTTGAGATACTATTTTAAGCGCTCAAATGAAACAACTCACGAAGGAATTGTAAAATGGATGGAAAGTTGTTTTGAAGGCAGAAGCCGAGGCATTCGAGGTTTTTCCGAGCCGATTAAATGGACCGAAAAAAGTGTCAATATGTTCAAACCTTTTATAGAAAATGCTGACTTATTCTCAATAGATTTAGGGGCTTTGGACGAAGACGGCTTAATTGAGGCAGTTTATATCAGTCCTGCAATTAAGCCTAATTCAGATAAAAATTATCCGCAAGATGTTGATGAGCGCTTGGTAAAATTAAATTCAATCAACAATATTGACACATCTGAAGTAGATTGGTCTGTTTGTGATGAAAAATTAGGATTACGCTTTTCGGTTGTGCCCTATTATTTGATCGTAATTAAAGGTGGCGTTATACCACCAAAATATATCAAAAAGGAAAAATATAATGACCACATTTTCTGACTGGATATGAATAATTTAACTTTACAAAAAACAAAATTTGTGGTATATGTTTGATACAAAATCGTATTATGTTTATTATTCCTGTCCGACTTCTTCATTTCTGTGTATAGCAGACTTGTTTTTGTTTTGGAGTGATAAACTTTTATTAACTCAAATGATATATTTCGGACTATATCATTAAAAAATCAAAAACAATGGAAGAAAATAGATTTCCAATTGCATATGTTTTTGCAATTGTTGTTGGTCTTGTGATGGTCGGTTTGACCATTTGGCAGTTTACCTTACCTTCAACCAATCCCCTTGTGATAATGGTTATTCTTTTGGGGGGAGGAATTGTAGATTGCATGATTGTTGCCCTATACAGAATAAATAACAGCCTATATCCGTTTTCGGCTGCATCGTTGCCGTTATGCATAATGCTCCTTTGGACGGGCATTGTTATATTAGGCTGTAGTATTTGGTATGCAATAATTATCAAAAGTTGCATGCCGGCTATCATTGCAGCCATATTGTTCATTATATTGTGCTTTATGGCATACACTGTATTAAAAGACTAACCAGGTAAAAAACGAGTTTTGTTTTAAAAAACAAAGCTCGTTTTTTTGTAGCCATATAACCATTTCATATTGTTTTTTCGTATATTTTATCATCTCAATCGGCTTGGTGTTTAACAAGTTGACGATTTTTGTTGTAATTTTGCAAAAATCGGTCTATGAATCATACTGATTTTTTAAATTTTTGAAAGAGAATAAGAATGTCAAATCCTATTGATACCAAAGTTATCAACAAATGGCTGATTACATAGTGCTTGCATATTTAAGATACATAATGTACAATCAGGAAAAACAAGGAAAAACAGTGTCTAGCTTTCCATTAATGATTTTGAGTAACTTTATGAGTGATTTATACGGAGATAACTAAAATGGTATTATCAATTCAAGGGGCTGAAGATATTATTGCCGAAGTAAAGGCAAGAGATGCTGCTATTGGTAGAGATATGTCGCGCTGGTGGATGTATGAAAATCATATTAGAGCAGCTGCTAATATAGCTAAAACCATTGCCTCAAAAATAGATGGTATGGATGAAACACAAGCCTATATTTGTGGTTTATTACACGATGTTTGTCGGACCAATGAACGACAAGAAGCAAGATTTCATGGTGTTACAGGATATGAAAAATTAGTCAATAAAGATGAAAAGATAGCTAATTCTGTATTGGTTCATATGTTTCCTTGGAATGAAATTCCTCCTTATGAAGAATGTAAAGATATGTTTTTTAACAATAAAAGAGACTATGATTTTATTGTTGAATACACTAAAAATAATTCTCCAAACGATTATGATTTATTAACTCAAATGGCTGATAGTTTATCAAATAAAAATGGAATAGTCACCTTAGAACAAAGAGCAAAAGAATATTCTGAAAGGCACGGAGTTGATATTTTATCATCAATGATAGAACCAAGATATCGTCTCAAATCATATTTCGATAAGAAAATTGGTGGTAACATTTATGATTTGTTTACCATAAATCACACATTAAATTTAACTATTGGTCGGGAGCGATAAAAATGACCACATTTTCTGATATGATTAATTTTAAATATGATGAACAAGATGTTGATAAGGATATCAGACATTTACTTAAAACAGGCAAGTTTAAACCGGCATATGAAGATGCCGTAAGAGAGTTTTTAAGTTCCGAAATTCAAAATTGCAAGCAAAGTATAAATGATGAAAACTTCCACCTGAATGTGTTTAATCAAGGTTCAATGAGTGAAGATGCCTTAAAGAAAACCCCGCAAGAAATAACACCATTGCTTGACAGATTGGGCTTTGAACCACAAAAAAGAGAATTTTGGTACAACTATTTTGTAAATCCGAAACATGGACGACAAAAAGCTCCTCCTCTGTCGGTTTTAATTAACGATAATAAAAAAGAAATGATTATCCCTTTTGGTTTGGTAACAGACCCTTTTTATACGGTATATACTCAAATACATGAGCTGATGCACGGTGTTCAGGGAAAATATTTTACATCATCAAATGATAACAAAGAAACATTGGAACACTATAAACTGTTGTATAAAGGTTTATCACGAGATGCAGCTAAAGCAATTCAAAAAGCTAAAAACCCCCATTTTTCCAAAGAATCTCATTATGAAAGATGCTTTATTGAAATGCAGGCCAACTCGGCAGCAACTTGTTATATGATGTTGCAAGCCGTTAGAACCGGTGATGAAAATATAATAAATATGGTAGAAAAACGCTTGCTTAATGAATCGGCCGCCATGAGTGGTGCTTTGATGAACGAAAGATTAGGATTGGCTTACTTTGAATATCCTGCTACAAAACAAATTATAAAAGACATAAAAGAAAATAAATGCTCGCATTTATTGAACGAAAAAGGGCTGCTAAATTGGCAAGAACTATATAAATACACTAAAGAAAAAATTGATAATATGGGCTATTCAAAAGAAGATATGTTTACTTCGCTTGAAACGGCTAAAATGTTACAGGAAATCAGCAATCAATATCCTGACAGTAAGGCCGAATTTTTAAACGCCGTTGAAAAACAAGCTACAACTTTAGAACATCCTCACAGCACAATTTTTAACCATTTTGCAGAAGCACAAAGAGTTTACAAAAGAGATGAAAGCAAAAAATTACATAATTTTTACCACAGACTTGGTGCAAAAACATTAAGGGATAAAACATTAGCCGAAACAACCGCACAAAACATTTCGCAAATTGAAGAATATAGAAAACTATATCAAGCAAGCAAAATTATAATGCTCTCGGCACAAAAGGACAGAATATGAAACTTTATCACTATGCTCCCAAGATTAACACGGTAAAAAAAGACGGTATATTTTCAATTTCAAAAATAAATCGAAATTTAAAGCCCTATATTCATCGTGCCGGTTCTGATAAAAAAGAAGACATTATCAAATGGTTGGAAAGTACCTTTTACGGTCGTTCTCGCTCTGTATCCTGCCTAACTGAAACAATAAAATTTAAGCATAATGACCCTGTATTAGAAAAAATTGTTAAAGCTTCGGAATTGTTCTCGTTTGATTTAGATGAGTTGATTAAAGACGGATTGGTTGAATCAATTTGGTGTAAAGATGGTTCTGATGAAAAAGGATGTAATGAAGTTTTTTATCAGGTTACACCAGATGAAATCGATTTTTCACCACTTAATTGGCATAAAGTTGATATAAAAAACGAAAAACTATATGCCGTCATAAGACATTATATGATTGTCTTAAAAGGCGGTATTATCCCGCCTGAGTATATTAAACTAGAACACTAAAATAAAGATAAAATACATTTTTTTTATCATCTCAATCGGCTTAGCGTTTAACAAGTTGACGATTTTTGTTGTAATTTTGCAAAAATCGGTCTATGAATCATACTGATTTTTTAAATTTTTGAAAGAGAATAAGAATGTCAAATCCTATTGATACAAAAGTTATCAGCAAATTGGCTGAAATACTGGATAAAACAAACTTAACCGAACTTGAATATGAAGACGAAAGCTGCAGAATATCTTTATCTCGCAACTGCGGAGCTTCTGTTGTCCCTTCCTTTGTTCAGGCTTCTGCTCCGGTTGTTCAACCTGCCGTTGTTGAAACCAAAGAAGAACAAGACAAAGATGACAATCAAATGCAAAATTATGAAAATGATCCTAACGCCGTAAAATCTCCGATGGTTGGTGTTGTGTATCTTTCAAGTGACCCCACTGCCGATACATATGTTCATGTCGGCGATATGGTTGAAGCAGGTACTACCGTTTGTTTAATTGAGGCTATGAAAACCTTTAATCCGGTTAAAGCCCACAAAGGCGGTCGTGTCACCAAAGTTTTGGTTGAAGCCGGCGATCCGGTTGAATATGGCGCTCCGCTTATTGTAATTGAATAATAAAAATAGGAAAATTTTATGTTTGAAAAAGTTTTAATTGCGAATCGTGGTGAAGTTGCTTTAAGAATTCATCGTGCTTGCCGAGAAATGGGTATCAGAACAGTTGCCGTTCACTCTGAAGCCGATGCAAATGCCATGCATGTTCGTTTAGCTGACGAAGCCGTGTGTATCGGTCCGGCAAAATCTGCCGATTCGTATTTAAATAAACCGGCAATTATTACGGCCGCTCACATCACCGGTGCTGATGCCATTCACCCGGGGTTTGGCTTTTTATCCGAAAATGCAGACTTTGCCGAAATGGTTGAAAAGCACGGAATTGCCTTTATCGGCCCTACTTCGGCTCAAATGCGTTTAATGGGTGATAAAATAACTGCCCGAAAAGCCGCAATTGAAGCCGGACTTCCGGTAACTCCGGGCTCACCTGCCCTTGACACCATTGAAGATGCCATTGATTGGGCTGAAAAAATCGGTTATCCGGTGATTATCAAAGCCAAAGACGGTGGTGGCGGTAAAGGTATGAAAATTGCTTTTAACAAAGATGAGCTAAATCAGGCTTACACCATGGCCAGAGCCGAAGCAAAGGCAGCGTTTACCAGCGATGTTGTCTATATGGAAAAATATTTACAAAATCCGCGTCATATTGAAATGCAGATTTTAGCCGATAAATATGGCAATGTTGTGCATCTTGGCGAAAGAGATTGTTCCATTCAGCGCAACAATCAAAAGGTGATTGAAGAATGTCCGTCGCCTGCTCTTAATGATGCAGAGCGCAAAAAAATCGGTGAAATTGTCCGAAAGGCCGTTGAAAAAATCGGATACACAAGTGCCGGAACATTAGAGTTTTTATATGAAAACGGTGAATTTTACTTTATGGAGATGAACACTCGTTTGCAAGTTGAACACCCCATTACGGAAGCCATCACCGGAATTGATTTGGTTCGTGAACAAATCCGTATTGCAAGCGGTGCAGCCCTTGGCTACACTCAAGATGATATAACCTTTAACGGTCATGCCATTGAATGTCGTATAAATGCCGAAGACCCGTCAAATTTTGCACCTTGTCCGGGAAAAATTGTCGAATGGCACGCCCCCGGCGGTTTAGGTGTCAGGGTTGATTCGGAAATTTATTCCGGATATACCATTCCGCCATATTATGACAGTATGATTGCCAAGCTCATCATTCATGGCAAAACTCGTAACAGCGCCCTGATGCGTTTGCGCCGAGCTTTGGAAGAATGTATCATTATGGGTGTAAAAACCACCATACCCTTGCATCAGGAAATTATTTCTCAGGCCGAATATATTGACGGACAATATAACATTCATTGGCTTGAAAATTTTATGGAAAAAAACAAATAGGATTTAACCATGAAAAAAGAAATGTCAGTTCGCCAAATTTTTATTGATACTCTTGAATTTATCGGCAACAATAAAGCAATTTTGGTGTTTATGACATTTCTTTCTTTTATCGGTTCGTATTTACCGGCAGCACTTAACATATCTCTTAAAAATCCGTTTTTCGGTTTTTTATATGCAATGTATATTTACGGCTTTTACTATTTGTTTGTTGCGTTATATTGTCAGAACAAGCCTTTGATTACAAAGGAAAAACTCGTCGATTCTTTTATCAAGTTGATTATCATTACCGCATTATCCTTATGTTTTATAATGTGCGGAAAAATTGTATTTCACCTTATTTATAAATTTGGCAGAAGCTTAGTGGGTTTTCCGGACATTTACCATGCTTTGCAAAGTTCTTATCGGTTTATGGTTAATCACCCGTATTTAAAATTAGTAATATATCTGGGCATAACCACCTTATTAAGCTTATCGTTTTTTATCCCCGGTTTTGCTTGGGTTGCAACCATTGATAAAAAAGACAATTCCATAATTTCGGCATATGCAAAAGTTAAAGGACACTATTTGAAGGTTATTACCTCAATTTTTATTATATTTGGTGTTTTACCGTTGTTTATCGGCTTTGTTGAGCTAAAATCATCTCCGATTGTAATGTCCGTTATGCACGCAATGTTAGCGGTGTTCCAACTTGTTGCCTATTTACAAATATATGATAAATTTTATCCTGATGAAAACGATAATTGCTAATTTTCAAATTCTTCCGCTTTAATTTCAATTTCAAGCCACAAATTTTCTTTTTCTTCTTTTAAGGCTTTCAGTTCTTCCAATGTAGCCGTCAGTTCATCAAAACGGTCAGCATCTCTTACATATAGCTCGGTATCTGTTGAAAGCGTGTTTTCAATGCGAGAAATTTTTTCTTCTAATTCTTCGATTTCTTGAGGCAACACTTCAAGTAATCGTTTATCTTTATAGCTTAATTTATTGATATTTTTTATTTTTTCTTCTTTTATATCGTTTGCTCGAGCGATTTTTTTAACCTCTTTTTGCGGTATATTTTTCAATTTTTCCAAGAGCTCGGAATAGCTTCCGATATGTTCTACAATTGAGCCGTCACCTTTCATATACAAAACAGAAGTTGCAATTTTATCCAAAAAATCTCGGTCGTGGCTGACAATTAAAATTGTACCCTGATACTCGTCCAAAACTTCTTGCAACAAGTCTAATGTGTCCATATCCAAATCATTGGTAGGTTCGTCCAAAACCAAAAAATTTGATGGTCTGGCAAGTGCCACAGCCAACATCAACCGATTTTTCTCACCACCCGAAAGCGCTGATACCGGACATTGAGCTTGGTCGGGCTTGAATAAAAAATCTTTCAAATATGCCACAACATGGCGATAATGCCCCCTCACCCATATATGGTCACCTTCATTACATAAAGTTTTCCATAGCGTTTTTTTAGGGTCTAAAGTGATGCGATTTTGGTCAAAATATGCTTCTTCCAAGTTCTTGCCGATACGAACAAATCCGCTATCGGGCTCAAGTTTTTTGGTTAACAACTTGATAAGTGTGGTTTTTCCGGCTCCGTTCGGACCGACAACACCTAAACGATTGCCCTTAATGACCTTAATTGAAAAATCTTTTACCAACTCTCTGCCGTTATAAGCCTTACATATATGCTTGGCTTCAATTACAAGTTTAGAACGCAACTCACCCGATTCAATTTCCAAATTAACCGAGCCGATTTGCTTAATTTGTTCTCTGCGTTCTTGTCTTAATTGTTGCAAACGACGAAGCCTGCCCTGATTACGCTTGCGTCTGGCCGTAACACCTTTGTGCAACCATTCGGTTTCTTCCTCAATTTTTTTATTTAAGTATTTTTGAGCAATAATTTCTTGTTCCAAAATTTGCTCTTGCCATTGTTCATAAAAAGCAAACCCTTTGTTGTTTGAATGCAATATACCTCGGTCTAACCAAAATGTCTGCTTGGATACATGGTTTAAAAACATTCTGTCATGACTGATAACAACCACCGCACCTTGAAACTTGTTGATAATTTCTTCCAATTTTTCAATGGTTTCAATGTCTAAATGGTTTGTAGGCTCATCAAGAAGCAAAATATCCGGCTCTGATATCAAAGCTCTGGCTAACGATGCTTTTTTTAATTCTCCTCCCGAAGCCTGTATGGGTGATTGGTCTTGTATTATCTTCAAGTTTTCAATTAAGATGTCTGCTTTATATTCTTGTTCCGGCGTATATTTTTCAAGACCTGATAGTACAACTTCACGCAATGAGTTATACATACTAAAATCTGCTTCTTGAGGCATATACGAAATTTTGGTACCGGGCTGAATAAAAATTTCGGCATTATCAGGCTCAATAACTCCTGATATAACTTTTAAGAGTGTGGATTTTCCCGAACCGTTTCGACCGACCAAACATATTTTATCGCCTTTGCTGATATTAAGTTCAACACCGGTAAAAAGCGGATTTAATCCAAAGCTTAAGTGTGCATTTTTGATTGTATATATCGGTGGTTCAACGGCCATAACTTATATCCTTTAATCTACAAACCTTGTGATATCATATCATTTATTTAATTACAACAATATTTACCTTGCAAGTGGATTATTTTTGCCTTATTATGCAAGAAGTTAATTTTACTAAAGGATATATTATATGAAAAAAGCCGCACTTATTTTGTTATTGTTGTCATTTTCATCGGTTTGTTTTGCTCAAAACATTGATTTGGCATCTGCAATTGCCCCTAATGAAGAATTTGAAAAACAAATTGAAACTGACGATAATGATGAAAAAGTTGCTGATGACAGAGGTATATTTTCTTTTTTAAATTTTTCGTTTATCAAAAAACATACTTCATCTAAAACCGACAATGAAGATGAACTTATGCAAGCAAAAGACGACTCAAATTCCGAATCTGCCGCAAACGAGCCGATTAAACCGGAAACTCCGATTGAACGCATGGAAAGGCTTGCCAATGGCGGAAAATTAGATGCTCAGCTTAATTTAGGCTATATGTATCTCTACGGTCAAGACGGCGTGCAAACCGATTATCAAAAAGCCTTCCATTTTTATGAATTGGCTGCAAATCAGAATAATCCGATTGCCTTAAACAATTTGGGAAGTTTATATTTTAACGGTATAGGCACTAAAGTCAATTATCAAAAAGCCGCAGAACTGTTTTTTAGAGCCGCACAGCAAGGAAGTGACGATGCCGCCGTAAATTTGGCATTTATATATTTAAGTTCCGAAAACACTGACGGACAGCATGAAGATGCCATCAATATGTTCAAAGATGCTGCCAATATGGGCAACAACACTGCAAAATTTATGTTAGGATATGCATATTACAAAGGTTTTATCGTTGAGCAGGATTTTCATAAAGCGGTAGCTCTTATCAAAGATGCTGCCAATGCAAAATTTGATATTGCCCAATATATGTTGGCGGTTATGTACAGAAACGGTCAAGGCATTGCAAAAAACTACGGCAATGCGGTAAAAAATTACAGGCTTGCTGTTTCTCAAGGAAATGTACCGGCAATGATGGAACTTGGTGAAGTGTTTGCAAAAGGAACAATTTATCCCAAAAATGAATATATGGCTCATATATTGTTTAACATTGCCTCGGTCTACAATGCCAAAGGTGCTGATGTTTTGCGTGATGAAGTTGAAAAACTCATCAAAATAGAGCAACTTTTAGAAGCTCAAACAACGGCTGAAAATTATAAAGAAAATCCGTCGGAATTGACATTGTACATTCGTCAAACCTATGGTAACGATGTAAGAATCTATATTGATGAAAACATAAAAAAACAAAACAGAGGAACAAATGGCTATCCACAACAATAAAAAAAATAAAAAAATCGGCAGCAGAACAAAAAAAATTATCAAAAAAGCCATATCCTGGTCAGGCTTATTCTTTTTTGCTTTAGCCGCTTATATGCTGTATCGTCAACTTTCAAAATATGATATTGACGACATTAAAAATGCCTTATTAAGCATTCCGAATATAAATTTGATATATGCTTGCATTGCCTCATTTGTAGGATATCTTGCTTTATCTTCGTATGATTTTTTGGCCTTAAAATATATCAA
The DNA here is from genome assembly GCA_015062345.1 of Alphaproteobacteria bacterium. Taxonomy (GTDB): domain Bacteria; phylum Pseudomonadota; class Alphaproteobacteria; order RF32; family CAG-239; genus JAFTYO01. The sequence continues at coordinate 23,362 of SUUV01000020.1, forward strand.
ACACAAACTAAGCCTTTGGAAATGGGTTTTTGCCGGATTTATCGGTTTTAGTGTCAGCAATAATGCCGGACATGCCATTGTATCAGGTGGTGCAATCAGATATCGATTATATACCAGATGGCGCATAAAAGCCGGTGAAATTGTTAAGATGATTACATTTTCCGGATTTACATATCTGGTGGCTTGTTTCTTTTTAATTATTATCGGATATGCCATTACTCCCGAAAATGCCTTTGGTGACGGTGTAGCCTCCAAAATCACCACAACCGTTGTAGCGCTTGGCTCATTGGTAGGCTTGGTTATATATTTAACCGCCAGTGTTTTATACCGAAAATCGATTGAAATAAAAGGTATAAAACTCAAAATGCCGAATATTAAAATGGCCTTAGCTCAAGTGTTTATCGGAAGTATAGATATCCTAATGGCCTCATTGGTGTTATATTTTACTTTAATTCATTTTATTGATATTCCGTTTAACACATTTATCGGGGCATATATCATTGCGCAAATTTTAGGAGTTTACAGTCAGGTCCCCGGCGGTTTGGGTGTATTTGAACTGGTATTTTCAAACATTATCCCCGGTGAACAAAATCAGGCAATGTTGTTTGGTGCCTTAATTGCGTATCGCATAATATATTATCTGTTACCTTTGATTATATCCGCAGTTGCGCTTATCAGCTATGAAGGATATTTAAAATATCGTCAAAATAAAGTCAGAAAACAAAGAAAATTCACAAAAATAAAGCAATTTATTCAAGAAAAAACTGAAAAAATAAAGCATAAAATATAATTTGTAAAATTTTATGGATTTTGATGTATTGTACCTAATCGTACAATACATCATTTTTGATTTAAATCCACAATAAGACTCTTTTTACTTGCAAAAAAAAAAAACGGTTTATGATGCATATTGAAAGGTACATTTTTGCCTTTTCAATGAAAATTAAGTTAAACTATTTTTGTAAAGGATATAAATTATGAGAAAATATTTTCTTTTATCTGCAATAGCCCTTTTGGCTGCAAGCAACACAAATGCCGCTACAGATTATGCTAATATTGAACTTAGCGCTAAGGTAGAA
>SUUV01000061.1 GCA_015062345.1 Alphaproteobacteria bacterium
AATCTAACTATCCTCCTGCTAAGAAAAATATTACTCTCAAATTTACTCTCTCCGGTAGAATTTATGCTAATTACAGGTGTTCGGATTTAATTGTGTTTTAACACATTATTTTTTATTTAAAACCCCATTTTAATGCATATATCTTTGGCGGTAATAATTTTATTAGGAGAAAAAACCGATGAAAAAATTTTTAATGCTCACCGTAGCAGCCTTGTTTGCCACCACCATAAATGCTTCGGCAAACGACACCGATAAAGGCGGTTTTCAAAACAACAACAAACAACAAATGGTCACCGTTTCCGAAATTGAACAACTCAAAGACGGAGATTATGTTGTAATGCAGGGTACAATTTTGGAAAAAACCGGCGATGAAACCTACAACTTTAAAGATAACACCGGAACTATGCTCATCGAAATTGATGATGACGATTGGGCCGGCATTACGGTAACCCCAAATGATATTATCATCATCGAAGGCGAAATTGATAAAAATATGATGAATCCGACCGTAATTGAAGTTGAAGAAATTCGTATGGCAAAATAAAGTTATAAATCTCCCTTGCATATTATCGACAAGGGAGATTTTTTTATACTTTAATACTTGACAACTTTTATACATATAGTTTATGTTACATATGATTTATACCAAATTTTTAGGAGGAACTATGAAAGATAAAGCCAAAAGCGTAAAAGAGTTTGTTGAACGCATTGACAGCACAAAAAAAGTAAACCCGAAAGATTTGTCTTCGGACCAAGATTTAACCATTGCCATCATGAATTTGATTTCCATTGAAGAACATTTGGTATTTTCGGGAGCAAAAACCGGCAAGACCGCTTTTTATGACTTAATAGAAGAAGTAAGAGAAACCCGCAAAAACCTGATGCAAAAGATTATTCCTTCATATGAAGGCGAAGTTTGGTGTATATCCAAACACTTGCTTGCAACTTCTATGCGCTTACTTGAGGTCGGAACCAAACAACAAAGCTTAGGCAACACCGAGCAGGCTTATGATTTGTTCAATAAGTCGTACGATATGTATTGTTTGTTCTGGGGCTTAAATATGAATATGCTCAAAGTTGAAGACTTAAAATGGGTTGAAACAAGCATTGAAGATGTCAAAAAAATTACTGCCAAAATAAATGAAAACACAGCAAAAGTGGCAAACGACAAACAAGCCGTTCAAACCCAAGAAGTAACAAACGAAAAAACTTCCGCATTATCCAAGATGAAAGCTTTTGTCAGAAAAGCCGTTGACTGTTGCATAGAATAAGAAAGGACTTATATTATGAAAAAAATTTTTGGTGCATTTATAGTTTCGTTGTTGATGCTCACCGGTTGCAATGAAGAAAATTCCGGACTTGATAACAACAAGGCCTATTTGTTTTATTCTCAAACTTGCCCGCATTGTCATCAAGCAAGAGAATATATCAGCAAAAAATATGCCGATGCCGACATTATACAAATGGATGTAGCCACCCCGAAAGGCCGTGAACTGTTATTTGCCTGTGCTGAAAAATTTAAGCTCGGCAACAACTTAGGTGTTCCGCTGTTTTGCTTAGGCAATAAAAATTTGATGGGTTGGTCAGCTGAGTCTGAAAAAAAGTTTGATGCCTATATCAAACCGTTTTTGAAAAAATAGGCTTAAAAGTTTATGAATAAAGTTCAGCTTCCACCGGAGGTAATGAAAAAAGCCGTAAAGGGAATCTCATACATTTCCCATCCTTTGCGTTTAAGAATTTTGGAATTTTTAGATGTAAACGGTCAGTCATCGGTTTCTGCCATTGCGGGCGGTCTGGGAGCTGAACAGATTTTTGTTTCCCAAAGCTTAAAAAAACTTCGTGAAGCCGGACTGGTTACCACCAAAAGGTCAGGTATTTTTATATATTATAAAATCCGAGAAGAATATCCTGCCAGCATATTTGTTTGTTTAAGAAAACTATTTGGCTATATGGCCAATGATTTTAACTATCTTCTTGACGGTTTTAAGGCTATGCTCCCCAAAGATTATACCAATATGGCCGCCAATCAGATAAAACTGTTTGCCAACTATGATAAAATGCGCATATTGGAATATTTAATAATCAACGGCAAAACCAATGTGACCGACATTATCAATGCCATAAATTCGGAACAATTAAAAGTTTCGCAATATTTAAAAAGGTTGCGTGATGACGGTTTTGTGTCATCAAGCCGAGATGGAAGGTATATATATTATGAAATCACCGCCGGAATCCACAAAACTGCCCTTGAATGTATCCGAAAAAGATATAACAACCTTAAAAATAAAGAAGATTTTTAATTTTCACAACTTTTATCATTCACCTACCCGTATACGAAACATTTTTTAATTAATATATGCGTTAAGATAAACTGTACAAGTTTGTTTATTTATATCGCAAACATTACAAAGTTCATCAATATCAAGTAATTTCAAGTTTCTAAGGCATTTTTTATTACCGCCACAATCTTTATCACCATATAATGCCCCTATACCGGTAAACCATTCACCATCAGAATTGTTATATTGCATATTGATCTGTCGTAAATCAGCATGATTTTCTTTTGCTGTTTTTACAATATTTATACAAATTTCACGTCCGGATTCCGGCTTAATTTCAAGCCCCATTCCGATCCAATCTTCCTTGAAATATTTATAAATCCAAATTCTATTTCCAAAATTATCATAAATATCCGTATATGATGACAATTTGAAAGCATCTGGTATAAGATTTAATTTTTCAAAAACAGGACCATATTGCTCATATCCGCTTTCATTATCTACATTGCCGCTACCTTGAATTTTTGCTCTGTATTGTATCATATTATTGATTAATATATTAAGATTTTCAGCATGCGTATTAAGTTTATATTTCATCATCGCCTTGGAATATCCTGCAATTCCGCCAACAGAAAGCACCCCGATTATGGCAAGAACACCAAGCATCTCCACCATTGACCGCCCGAGCTCACAAATTTTTCTCATCAACTAACTCCATATATTATATTCTGTTCACATTCTAAACTGTTTTTTTTTTTTGCAATTTTAAAGAGTCTATTGTGGATATTTAATCATTTTTGAGGTGATAGTCAAACAAATTTATATTTATCACCTCTTAACAATTTTA
>SUUV01000021.1 GCA_015062345.1 Alphaproteobacteria bacterium
AACTATCCTCCTGCTAAGAAAAATATTACTCTCAAATTTACTCTCTCCGGTAGAATTTATGCTAATTACAGGTGTTCGGATTTAATTGTGTTTTAACAGTAAAAAAAATGCGGAAATTTAAAAACATCATAACAAAAAAACGAGAGGTCAAAACAACCTCTCGCTTAATTTTTTTATATCATTGCGACACAAATTGTGACAAGCATGCTCGCCATTATCCAAAGTACGAATAAATCACGAACAACCTGCTCACGGCTTGGCTTTTCAGAATACAAATGTCCCATAAGGCTCTTGTGAGAAACCTTTAAGGTGTGGAAAAAACCACAAACCCAAAATGGAACAAGTGTCCACATACCCGATATCGGCAACCACGATATAACCGTAATTGCTATCACCAGATATGTAAAACTCTTGAACAAATCAGCCTTCTTTACACCTGCCTTGCGGAAAAGCATTGCCGCAAAGGTAAAAAAATGAGACATACAAAGTACCATTAACGGCACTTCGTTTATCTTTTGTGCAAAGAACATCACCATAGCAATGATATAAACCACTGTAAACATAAGGTTTACAGGGTTAACAGAATTCTTTTTCATAATTGATTTTGTTTAAAGATATAGTCCGGTCTATATCTTGAAATAAGTATAAAGTTTACTATCCCAAACAAAAACAACCTTGCAAAAGCAATGTTGAAAAAGCCGGAAATGAAATAATAAACAGAATTTAAACATAATATATTTTTTATGTTTAGAATGTATCACAAATTATTTAATTTAGCAAGTAAAAAACAAAAAAGGGAGAAAATCTCCCTTTTTCAATCAACTAGACAACCAAAAACAAAAGTGTCGTCACTAAAGTAATAAGCGTCCACAAACAAGTTTTCAGCCAGTCCATGGATACCGGTTCTTTGCCATCTGCCAATTTGCCGAACAGGTCTTTTTCATCCAGCAACATAATGTGAGAAAAACCCAACAGCATAAACGGGATAAAAGCCCATACAAAAGCCAAATTTGCTGCCCAGATTATTGAGCTGACAAACAAATAAACGGTAAATGACTTGAGGAAAAACGAGGCAACTTTTCGGTCACTGTTAATAACCAAAGCGCAAGCGCACAAAATGTGAGCGGCACTGAAAAAGATTTTGTTGTTGCCAATGTTTCCCCACCCGAAAAACAAAACCAGTGAGAGGATATACAAGCCTAGGTATACCATATTCTCAATGCTTTTTTTGAATATCATAATATGAAAAAAATTTGGTTTATGCTTAACGGATAGCATATTTTTTTCCGATTCTCAAGAAATATTTTGACAAAAGATGTTTTTTTTGTTAGCATAAAGAAAAAGGAGAAAACAATGGTAGATAAAACAAAATTGATTAAAGGTTCCGCAAGCGGAATTTTGCTGTCGGCCGGTGTGGTTGCCAAACTTGCCGATTGGTGCTTAAGTGCAACTGAAGTGGTGTTAAACGGCATGGTAAATGTAACCAACTCGTTTGTAAAAGCTCCAGACCTTGGCATCGGTAAGGCTTTGCAAGGTACTGTTCATAAGTCTGTATCCAAGCTTTCTGACAAACTTCTTAAAAAAGGCAGGGAGATGTTTTAATTATGCAAAACGAGGGAGATTATCAAGTTATTATCACAAATGAAGGTATTTTGGTTTTTTTGATAAAAACGCGTTTTTCTACACCCGAAAAGCCATTTATATTGTATGACGGCGGAAAGCATGCAACACTTTACCGTAATGAGAACGAAACCGTTTTATTGGACTATTTAAACGATAAAATCATTCCCATACTGAGTACAGCCGAAAAAGCCGTGGTTTTTGAGCTTTCTGACGAAATTGAAGACATTGCTCGTGATTATGAAGTTCAGGTAAGACACATAAAACAAAATACATTTGCTCAAAATGCCGGTGATAATTTGCTAAAATAGCATGGCTTTAATCAAATATTTACCCTGTTATGTTAGTTTTACGGCAGTGTTACAAAAATATGAAGATTTTGCCACACTGACACAAAGTGCTGGAATTTAAAACAGCTGTGTGTTAGTATGCAAAATATAATGTATATTGTGTGAGAAAAGCTATGTATTTATGGGTTGTTATGGCAACATTTATTGCAATTTTATATTCTTTCAATCTGCCTATCAGGGCAGATTTGGACAGAGTTCATGCTGAAACAAAAGCAAGTGTTGTAGTCACAAAATTTTTTGCCCAACACAATGCCGTAAAAGATTATTTCAATTCACAAGCCAGAGATAAAACCGGACAATCGTCAGTTACATATTACCCCGGAGACGGAGTAAACATTTCGGCAGATACGGAAGGAACTGATGTCGGTACAAATGTCGGAAAGTATTTACCGGTAGGTTTCATAAAAGATGAAGAAACCATAAGCAAGGTATATTGTCTGGAAAACGGCGACAGAGCCTCACCGCAATGTACATCTACACCGGACGGAAGCTGTTGCAGTGCGGAATATACAGGTATTTATGTCGTTTCATACAGACAAATTCCGTCTCGTTGGATTAATAAAGTTACAAAAATGCCCAATGCCGACATCTTAGGCTATATGGGAAAAGCCAGAGGATATGGCAAAAGTTTCGGTTACACCGATAATATAGACGGCAAACTGGTCTTAAGTGGCGGACAAATGGTACAAGAATTTGATACTTCCGGTGAAAAAGTTGGCGATGCACAGTTTGAATATCACGAAATTTTTGAAGCCGTAAAAAATGACCCTGATTTTGAAAATTGTATGGGTGAAAATGTTCACTGTTTGTATGCAATACAGCAGATTTATGGTTAGGAGAAACAAAATGACCGATATGCGTAAAAAACTTTCAAAAAAAATCTCTCAAGGTGGTTCAATGATGGTTGAAGCAATGGCGATGCTTGCTTTAATTGCTCTTGTAACTCCGACTTTGTATAAAAAATCTGCCGAACGCACAACAGAGTTGCAAGATATAAACACGGCAACACATGTTCGCACATTGGCAAAAGCGGTTGATAATTATGTGTCGGCAAATTATCAGGCCTTATTGGAAGAAAATTTGAGTGCTGCCGATGCTGTACACGAAATTGATATTACTTCTCAAGAATTGGCATCGTTTTTGCCATACGGATATTCGTTTGACAATTTGAAAAACTTTGGCACACCAAGAGTTAGACTTAAAAGACAAGGTGACAGTGAGTCAATTACATCATTTGTTCAATTTCCCAAAAAGACCGAAATAGGTGAAATGAGAGCATCTCGTATTGCATCTATGATTGGTAGCAACGGCGGTTACATCACCCGAAACGGTGATGCAAAAGGTGTTGGCGGAGTTTGGAGCTTAGGCTCGTCAGAAATCGGCAATTTAGGTTTAGATACATCAAAAGGCTCGGTGGTTGTAGCCTCATCGGAAGCCATAAACTCAGCCACATCGGGTGCTTTGGAAAATGAAAAATATTTGCAAAGAACAGCGGTTGAAGCCGAAAGCGAAAAATGGCGTAACTCAATGAGTACGGACCTTTATATGGGCGGTGTTGCCGGTTCCACCAATATGAACAGTATTTTAGGTGTTAAACAAATGATAATCGGTGCCACCGATGGTAACGATGCTGATTTGGTTTTGAGTGATTCTTCCGAAAAAGGCGGTTCGGCTTGGTTTGCCGGAAACTTTTCAGCATTGGAAGATATGTTCAAGCTTGAGCAAGGCGCTGACGGATATACAATGGATTTTGCTAATGCGATAAATGCCCAAACTGATATGGGCAATCCGCGCATTTCATTTATTGGTGGTAATATTGAGTTTGATGCTGATGCTGAAAACGGGATGGCAACAGCAACATTTGGTGCGAATACAACTGTTAACAAAACTTTTGAAGCCAAAGGTGATACATCTGTTGCAACCGGACCGGGGTCCATATTTCAAGCAGGTGCTGACGGTAAATATATCACAGCCGAAGACAATAAACTCAGTTTATTGAGCGGTAACATAATAACAGAAACAAATGCGGCTGTTAAAACAACTACCATAGCAACCGATTTGGTAGCAACAAACAAAACAAACTTACAAGGTACCACCGTTATTGGTTCAGATGAAAATAAAGTTCGTCCGCAATTCATAACAGAAAGTTCGGCACGGCTAAATGTCCAAGGAAATGCCTTTGTTCGAGACACATTAGAAGCAACCAACATTAAATCGGCTGACTTTGATGTCTTAAATTTAAGTGCCGGCGGTGTAGCTGAAAATAGCAATAGATGGTTAAAAGCCAATGGAGATGGCGTAACAATTGCCAATATAAACAATGTTGACGATGTAAGACTTAAAATAAACAATACAGATTCGACAACTTTGTTAGGAGCCGGTGGACTTTCAAAGGTTGAGTTAGGTGATACCGAAGCAATATTCCAAGGTGGTGATACCGCCGTACTGTATACGGAAAATCAAAATGGTATTGTTACTTTACAAGATGGTGCAATTATTTTATCCAAAAAAGGAAATCAAGGTGCCAACAACCAAAACAAAATAACAATGCAAAGCGCCGATACCGATATACAAACCAACATTTTTAAAATATACAATGACAATGCCGGCGAAGTCTTAACCATTAATACGGTTGCACCAGATGGTGTTACAACAAATTTAAATTCAAAAAATTTGACCATTAACAATGAAGTAACAGAAGGTGAACAAGGTAAATTAACCATTACCGGCAATCAGTTGTTTCAGGTATTGCCCGATTCGGTCAGTACTAATACCCCAACCTCAAATGTAGAGATAGACCCTTCGTCATTCAGAGTTTCTTCAATTGACAACTACTCCGGTGTTCCGGTTAATATATTAGCCGTTGACACCGAAGATATTGATGGAAAGATAGATGGTAAACTAACAGATAACGGCAGTGTATATATTCGTCGTGGCGCCATAGAATTAGAAACTCCGAATTTAAGTGTTGCCCAAGGTGCCAGAGTAGCTGATGAAGGTGTAGGTTATATTGAAGCATCAAGATTTGTTTCTAATGCTTATGATCCAATCAGTGAAAGAGATGACAGCATTGCACAACCTGTTTTTGCCGGTGATTATACCAGCGGATTATATGGCTCAGGATATAACCAATATGACAGATATATGGTAAATCCGGCCTATACATCTGTTATGCATGACATTAAGCTGACCACCAGAGGCGGAGCTCGTTTAAGCGACATTTTACCAGATTTTATCAACAAAGGTATTTATGTTGTTACCAACACTTATGAAGATACAATTAATATTAACAATATACGAGTTAGTACAGCTACCGGACAAGTTTTACCTTTAGGCGTAAATGATATATCAACCAGCGGTACAATTTCAGGTACAAAAAGATGGGCATCTCCGTTTTTAGGAGTTGTTCCGGCTCCGCAATGCCCTCCTGGACATGCAAAAGTAGTAACCATCACTCCTGCCGGATTTCAAATGGCTCAAGCCGGAGAATTTAGATATAAAGATGCCAACAATCCGTTTCATGGCGGAGGTGCCGAAAAGCGTTTTGTGATGGAACCGGGAGGTGGTTATGAAAATAATCTTGGTACCACAACACCTATTGGTGAAAATGCGTCAGTTAATTATGCAGAACCTTTACAAAGCATTATCTATGACAGTGATGGTAATGCCAGCGATATTTACTATTTAGGTTATTCATTGCCTTTAGATGATACAACAAAATGTAAAGGAGATATGTGCCGACCAAAACCATTGTATTTTCAACAAAGTACATGGCTTAGAAGCAAAACCATACCACAGGCTACAGACTACGAAGGTGATTGTACCAATGGTGGCACGCGTGAATGCGGAGCAAGCTTTGCCGGTTGGTCAGCCGTTATGGGTTTTGTATATCCGGGAAAATATTATGCTAACATTATAGATAAATTAATGGGTGGCACCGGAAATAGCGGCAAGGCAGATACCAATAGTTACTATTGGAATGTATTTCCTGTTCAAACCGGAACATTGGAAGGATATGCTACCGTTTATTGTTATTTTGACAGAAGTAATATCTTTGGTTCAGGTTTGGATGAACGATATGTTGACCAATATGACCAATTAAACAATTTTAGAGGTGGTTATAATAAAGAAGGAAAGACAAGAGATAATTCTAATATGCGACCAAATTCAAATAATAGCATATATCTTAATCGCTTAAATGATCCTCAGCTCATATATAATGAGCCGTGGTAAAAAAGAGGGGAAATTCCCCTCTTTTTTATGCTCTCATAATGTCCTCAATGATAAATTGTAACGAAGTTTTTCCCTGCCAAGTGTCTTTTCTTAAAACTCCGGCAACACAAAATTTTTCACCGTTGGCATTAAGTAAAGCTTGTCCGAGCTGATTATCGGCCACTCTAAAAGCAATCGCTTTTAGGCTTTCGGAAAAGCTGTCACTGAGCAAGCATTTTATATGCCCGTTACCGATAAGAACGGGGCGCAAAATATTAACATTTTCAATTACAATTCTCGGCTCCGGATTTGAGGCGCCGAAAGGCTCCATTTGTAAGATGCAATCGGCCAAATTTTCATTGGCACCGGACAAACTGATAACGGCATCAACATTTAATATCGGAACAATTTTTTCATCACCTGATTTTTCTTTTACATATTCTCCGACAAAAGTTCTGAAATCTTCAATTTTATCTTCACTTAAGGAAAAACCGGCTGCCATGGTGTGACCGCCGCCCTTGGTCAAAAGGCCTTTTTCTTTAGCGGCAATTACCAAAGCTCCCAAATCAATCCCTGATATTGAGCGAGCCGACCCTTTAACCTCATCTTTTTCAATCGACATAACAAACGATGGCACATTGTATCTTTCTTTTAGCTTTCCGGCTACAATCCCGATTACGCCTTGATGCCAATCAGTGCCGTAAACAAAAGCTATCGGATATTGTTGCGTTTTTCCTTCAAGCATTTCAATGGCTTGTAAAAAAACATGAGCCTCAATGTCTTTTCTTTCAATGTTATAAGTGTCGAGCTTTTGTGCCAAAGTTAAGGCCTCAAGCTTATCTTTTGAGCATAAAAGTTTGTTACCTACCGCCGGATTTCCGACTCTGCCGCCGGCATTAATTCGGGGACCTAAGACAAACCCCAAGTGATAAGCCGTGGGAGCTTGTGCAATTTTTGCCACATCACATAAGGTGGTTAAACCCACATTTTGCCGCAATGACATAATTTTTAGGCCTTGTTTAACAAATGCCCGATTTAGCCCCAAAAGCGGTACAACATCACAAACCGTTCCCAAAGCCACCAAATCTAACAAACTTAACAAATCGGGTGCTTGATGATTAAGATAATATCCCATATTTTTAAGTTCACGATTAATGGCAACAACCGCCATAAAAACCACACCGACTGCTGCCATATATTTTAAATACGGATATTCATTATCTTCATCTAACCTTTTAGGATTTACAACCGCCGAAACCTTAGGCAACCTTGTTTCCGCCTCATGGTGGTCTAAAACAATGATATCAAAACCCTCACTTGCCGCCTTATCTAAAACATCAAAAGCACTTGTTCCGCAATCGGTTGTTACCACAAGTTTTATGCCTTGCGCTTCAAACTCGGCAAAAGCCTGATTGCTCGGGCCATATCCTTCTTCTCTGTCGGGGATATGCACAACCGGAGTTAACCCGAAAAATTCTAAAAATTTGCATAAAACCGCACTTGATGTTGCGCCATCTACATCATAATCACCGATTATACCGATTTTTTGTTTATCAATGATAGCTTTGGCGATTAAAACGGCGGCTTTATCCATATCTTTTAAGCAAGACGGATTGGGCAATAAATGTTGCAACTTGGGATTTAAAAACAAATCGGCATTTTCATCATTGATACCTCGAGATGCTAAAATTTTTGCGCCGATATACGAAACATTGCAATTTTGCATAATGGCTTGTGCCATTCTTTCATCAGAATTTACAATTTCCCACATATTGCCGTTTATGGATTTTTTATTACCGTAATCAACCATTTATTCACACCTATAAATCATTTTTTTTGTAAGGTTACATCATTAAAATTTGCATCACAAGTACAAAACAAAATTCATCAACTTTATATTTTTTGTTGCAAATACAAAAAAAAGCGATTAATGTTCTACATATAAAAATTTTAGGAGGTATAATATGTCAAAGTTTTTCAAATGTTTTGCAATGTTGGTGTTTTTAGCCGGATGCGAAGCCAAAGATGAAAATTTATCACAAATGGTTATAACAACCGCAGACGGTGATGTGATATATATGGTAGAAACCGCCGACACCCAAGAAGAAATGTCACAAGGCTTGATGAACAGAAAACAATTAAGAGCCGATTCGGGTATGATTTTTGATATTAACGGTGCTCAAGGTATTTCTATGTGGATGAAAGACACTTATATTCCTCTTGATATGCTTTTTGTTAATCAAAAAGGTGAAATTGTTTGGATTTATGGCAATGCGACACCCTTATCCACAACCTTAATCAAACCTGATGTAACCGAACCTCTGGCTGCTGTTATTGAAATTAATGCCGGAGATGTTCAAAAACACAACATCAAAGTTGGTGATACAGTAAAACATGAGGTAATTAAATAAAAAAATATCGTTTTTTTAAAAAAAGTTCTTGATTATTTTTTTATTATAGACTATGTGTAACTTGTCTTAATTGAAGTGCGGCCGTGGCGGAATTGGTAGACGCGTAACGTTGAGGTCGTTATGAACTAAGTTCGTGAAGGTTCAAGTCCTTTCGGCCGCACCAATCAATCTCTTTTTTATCATCATCATTTATAAAAGGAGGCCGCTATGTTAAGAATTTACAAATCAGAAGACGGCGGAAAGCTCGTTAAACTCAAAAAAAATAAAGTTACATCTTTATCGTGGTATAATATGATAAGCCCGAGTGCCGAAGAAATGGAAAAAGTTTCGGCACAACTTAAACTCGATTTTGATATGGTAAAAAATGCGCTTGACTTAGATGAGCGCTCAAGAGTTGAGTTTGAAGACAATGTTATGTCGCTGATTGTAAACTTGCCTTTGCTTGATGATGATGGCAAATTTGATACACTTCCTTGCGGTATGTTTTTTACCAAGCGCAATTTTGTAACCATTTGTTCAAGAGACAACCGAATTTTAAGTTCGTTTAATAAAAACACGGCCAAAACTTTTGATACTCGTGAAAGAGGACGATTTTTGTTGAGTATATTGTCAAAATGCACGCAATATTATTTGAAATATTTGGCAATTATCAACCAAAAAACCGAAGAAATTGAATATTCGCTTCGTAAAACCACCAAGAACAAAGCTTTGTTTAAGCTGATAGAAATTCAAAAATCGTTAGTATATTTTACAACTGCCTTAAAAGACAATCATCTGGTGTTGTTAAAAATTTTGCGTATGACCAATTCGCCGACTTTATCAAAAGTGGTTAAATTTACCCAAGATGACATTGATTTGTTAGAAGATGTAATTGTTGAAAACAAGCAGGCAATTGAAATGGTGGATATGCATCGTTCAATTTTGGAAGGTATGATGGACGGATTCGCCTCAATCATTAATAACAACCTCAATTTGGTGATGAAGTTTTTGGCGGCAATTACCATTATATTATCCATTCCGACAATGTTTGCCAGCTTTTGGGGTATGAATGTGCCTGTACCGGCCGCCGCCAATGAACACGGGTTTTTAATTGTGGTCGCTCTTTCAATTTTGGCCACCATATTTGTGATTATATATTTTAGAAAAAAAGGAATGTTTTAAACAACCGTCTTTCGTTGTTTTTAAAAATTCAAACAAAGTCACCGCTGATTTTTGTAGTTAGCAAAATGTTTATGCGTCTTCGAATTAGTAATAATTTTAAAATGTCATCGCTCCTCACATTAAAAATGTGAGGTCAAGCGATCTTCGAATTAATAATAATCGGAAGATGCTTGGATGATTTCTGTTAAAATCGTAGCATAACATTTAAATTTAAAAAAATTAAGTCACCCCTCATTTTTATGAAATAAAAATGTCTTGGGGTCTTCGAATTAGTAATAATTTTAAAATGTCATCGCTCCTCACATTAAAAATGTGAGGTCAAGCGATCTTCGAATTAATAATAATCGGAAGATGCCCTGAATTTTTTGCTAACGCAAAAAATAGGCATGACATTGTTTGGTTTATTTTCTTACCTCAAATTTGATTTAAATTCTTTATTAGACTCTTTTTACTTGCAAAAAAAAAAAACGGTTTATGATGTGATATGAAAGGTAAATTTTTACCTTTCAAATTAAGTTTAACTATTTTTATAGAAAGGATTAAATTATGAGAAAATATTTTCTTTTAAGTGTTGCAACTTTGATGATGTCAGGCACCGCAAATGCTGTTGCGCCGGAAGAACCAATAACCACATATGCTACTGGTACTGTTGAAGTAAATGCTAGTATACTCCGAAATGCAACTGTTTCATGTACACCTGTAAATTTTGGTACTATTGCCGTACCTGAAAACAATGAAGTGGCTACCATTACTATGAGTAGTGATGGAAGTGGACGTACTACAATTGAGATTCAAGGTGATAATATTGTTCATTTGGGAGATAATAGCGCTGGGTATTGTGATGGTATTAATGACTTTGATCCAGATATGATAGAAAGAGAAGGAAAAGATACTACTGTACTTATATCAAACGAAAACGGAGATACTTTAAGCTTCGAACCTGTAGCTAATGGTAGAGGTTATATCGCAGGAACATTGAGAATCCCAAGTAGTGTTACAATAGGTACCTATTCCGGTTCATTTACCATTACCACAACTTACTAATCAATATTTTTACAGCCTCTCTTTTGAGAGGCTGTGTCATTTTAAAAAGCTTTCAATCTTTCTTCTAAGGCTTGGTAAAACTTATTATCTTTTGCTTTAAGCTTAATATCTTCAAGGCTTTCTTTTTGCAAATCAATCAGCCTTTCGGCCGCCACCGAGCACATATTATTAACAATATCGGCCATACCGTTATTGATAAAATAGCACTTTTTTATCTCATTTTTTTCATTTAAACACTGAATTAAGCCTGTATGCAACAACAACACTGTCGGAGCTCTGTCATCAATCACGGTAAAATTGCCTTGTTCAACCGGCAAAACAACCTTATCGGCAGTTTCTTTTACATACACATTATCAGGCAAACAAATGGTTAAAGCTATTGTCATATTCTATGCACTCTCTTTTAATTTTTTAGCCTTTTCCAAAGCCTGTTCAATAGTTCCTACCATATAAAATGCCTGTTCGGGAACATCATCATAAAGTCCGTCCAAAATTCCCTTAAAGCCTTTTATGGTATCTTTTAAGTCAACAAACACACCTTTTGTGCCCGTAAACACTTCTGCCACATGAAAAGGTTGCGATAAAAATCTTTGCACTTTTCGAGCACGAGATACCGTGAGTCTGTCTTCATCGGAAAGTTCGTCCATACCCAAAATGGCAATAATATCTTGAAGTGAATTATATTTTTGCAACAATTCTTGCACACCGCGAGCCACTTCATAATGCTCAATACCCACAATATCCGGAGCCAACACTCTTGATGTGGAATCCAACGGGTCAACCGCCGGATATATACCGAGTTCAGAAATTTTACGAGATAAAACCGTTGTTGCATCTAAGTGAGCAAAGGTTGTAGCCGGCGCCGGATCGGTCAAGTCATCGGCCGGCACATACACCGCCTGCACAGAT
The DNA here is from genome assembly GCA_015062345.1 of Alphaproteobacteria bacterium. Taxonomy (GTDB): domain Bacteria; phylum Pseudomonadota; class Alphaproteobacteria; order RF32; family CAG-239; genus JAFTYO01. The sequence goes on from SUUV01000021.1 coordinate 11,708, forward strand.
GTAATTGAGCCGTTTTTGGTTGAGGTAATGCGCTCTTGCATTGCACCCATATCCGTACCTAAAGTCGGCTGATAACCCACCGCAGACGGAATGCGTCCCAAAAGCGCCGAAACCTCAGACCCTGCTTGCGTAAAGCGGAATATGTTGTCAACAAAGAACAACACATCTTGGTGAGCCTCATCTCTAAAATATTCGGCTTGCGTAAGTCCGGTTAAAGCCACTCTGGCACGAGCCCCCGGCGGTTCATTCATCTGGCCGTAAACCAACACTGTTTTAGAGTTTATACCTTCTAAATCAATAATGCCAGAATCTATCATTTCGTGATACAAGTCGTTACCTTCACGAGTTCTTTCTCCGACACCTGCAAACACCGAATATCCGCCGTGTCCTTTGGCAATGTTATGAATAAGCTCCTGAATAAGCACGGTTTTACCCACACCTGCTCCGCCAAAAAGACCGATTTTTCCGCCTTTAAGATATGGCTCTAACAAGTCAATTACTTTAATGCCGGTAACCAAAATTTCGGTTTCGGTTGACTGTTCGGTAAACAACGGGGCTTCTCTTTGTATGGGATACATAATTTTTGCCTTAATATCACCCCTGCCGTCAATCGGTTCACCGATAACATTGATAATTCGGCCCAAAAGCTCCGGTCCCACAGGCACTTCAATTGGTGTTCCGGTGTTAACGGCCTCCATACCCCTTACCAAACCGTCGGTTGTATCCATCGCAATTGTTCTTACCACACCCTCACCGATGTGTTGAGCAACTTCTAAAACCAACCGTTTACCCTGATTGTTACATTCAAGCGAATATCCGATATTGGGCAAATTTTTTACATCATCAAACTTAACATCAACCACCGCACCGGTCACTTGAGAAATGTGCCCGATTTTTGATTTTGTATCTTTATCTTGTGCGTTAACATCAATTTTGTTTTTCATCTTATTCTCCTGAAGATTTTTTATTACAGTGCCTCGGCACCTGAAATAATTTCGTTAAGTTCGGTTGTAATTGCCGACTGTCTCATACTGTTATATTTTAAGGTTAAACTATCTATCATATCTTTTGCATTGCCAGTTGCATTATCCATTGCCGTCATACGAGCCCCTTGTTCTGAAGCTTGAGAGTTGACCATAGCCGTAAAAATGTTATCAACCACCAACTTTGGCAACAACACATCTAAAAGTTTGAGTTTATCCGGCTCATAATCATAATACGCATCTTCAACCTTTAAAAGAGCTAAATCTTCATCGCTGACATATGCATATTTTTCTTCCAAAGGATAAACCTGTTTTACCACCATTTCCCTTGATAAGGCCGAATAAAATTCACTATATACCAGTTCACAAACATCGCAAGTGCCGTCGGTACAACATTTACCGATAATTTTGCCGATATCAATTGCTTCATAATAAATCAAGCCGTTAGCCGATACCGATTCATAATGCTCAAGTATCAAATCGGCATAATCTTTTTTTAAGGCCGTATAAATTTTTTTACCGTAACAAACAACTTGAACGGTTTTGCCCATATTTTGCAACTCTTTAATGCGTTTAACGGTAGCCTTAAACACATTTTGATTATAGCTTCCGCAAAGTCCTCTGTCGGAAGAAAATGTAAACAACAAATAATGCTTGGCATTTGGTTTTTGGCGCAAAACCGACGGCAAAACATAGCTGATTTTTTTTGTTTTTTCTTCTTCTCTGATAGCTGCCAAAATGCGTTTAACCGCAGTATGTATCATTTGCGAATACGGCTTACTTTTTTCAACCATAATTTGAGCTTTGCGCAAACGAGATGAGGCAACCATCTTCATCGCAGAAGTAATTTTCTGGGTTGATTTGATGCTCATCTGCCGATTGCGTAACTCTTTTAAACCTGCCATATTAAGCCGCCTTTTCAAGACTTAAAAACTTATCTCTAAAAGCAACAAAAAATTCTCTTAATTGTTTGTTCAGCTCATCTGAGATAACTTTCTTTTCTTTAATTTCGCTTAAATATTGCGGATAATTTACACGCAATTCTTCAATGCTTTTTTGCTCAAATTCTTTGACATCATCAAGCGATATCTTATCTAAAAACCCGTTGACCCCGGCAAAAATCGAAACAACTTCTTCTTCAACCGGCAACGGATGATATACGGGTTGTTTTAAGAGTTCGGTTAAACGAGCCCCTCTTTCAAGCAAATTTTTTGTTGATGCGTCCAAATCTGACGAAAATTGGGCAAAGGCTGCCATCTCACGATATTGCGCCAAATCAAGTTTCATACTTGATGACACTTGTTTCATCGCCTTAATTTGCGCAGATGAGCCCACACGACTTACCGAAATTCCGACATTTACCGCAGGCCTGATACCCTGATAAAACAAATTGGTTTCCAAGAAAATCTGTCCGTCCGTAATTGAAATTACATTGGTCGGAATATAGGCCGATACATCACCTGCTTGTGTTTCAATCACCGGCATTGCCGTTAAAGAGCCGGAGCCTTGCTCATCACCAAGTTTTGCAGCTCTTTCCAACAAACGAGAATGCAAATAAAACACATCTCCGGGGTATGCTTCACGACCGGGCGGACGCCTTAACAACAACGACATCTGGCGATATGCGGTTGCTTGTTTGGATAAGTCATCATAAAAAATTACCGCATGCATACCGTTATCTCTAAAATATTCGCCCATTGCACAACCCGAATATGGCGCAATATATTGCAAAGGCGCCGACTCCGATGCTGTGGCCGCAACCACAATGGTATAATCAAGTGCACCATGGTCTTTCAAGGTTTTTACCACTTGAGCAACGGTTGAACGCTTTTGCCCGATTGCAACATATATGCAATATAGCTTATCTTTTTCCGACTTTGCCGCATCGTTTATATGCTTTTGATTAATGATGGTATCTAAGATGATGGCAGTTTTTCCGGTTTGTCTGTCACCGATAATCAGCTCTCTTTGCCCTCTGCCAATCGGAATGAGCGAGTCAATAATTTTAAGACCGGTCTGCACGGGTTCATGCACACTTTTTCTTTCAATAATTCCGGGAGCCTTAACTTCCGAATTGGAAAACTGTTTGGCTTTTATTGGTCCCAAACCGTCTATCGGCTCACCAAGTGCATTTACCACGCGTCCCAAAAGCTCTTTACCCACAGGCACACTGACAATTTTATTTGTGCGCTTAACAATGTCGCCCTCTCTTATACTGTCATCAGACCCGAATATAACCACACCGACACTGTTTTCTTCCAAGTTAAGCGCCATACCCTTAACGCCTGAGGCAAATTCAACCATTTCGTTTGCTTGCACATTGTCAAGGCCGTAAACCTTAGCGATTCCGTCACCGACAGTAGTCACTCTGCCTACTTCGCTTAAATCTGTTTGCAAACCGAACTCGGCGATTTTTTCTTTTAAGATAGATGAAATTTCATCAGCTTGTACGGACATTATACATTACCTTTCATAACCTGTTCCAAACAATTAAGTTTGCCTTTAATACTCTCATCAATGCGATTGGAGCCGAACTCAACCACAAGACCGCCCAAAATATCTTCATTGATATTATAGCTAATCATTGTTTTTTGTTTTAACACCTTTTGCAAACCAAGCTCAAGTTTTTCTCGTTGCTTGTCCGTTAAAGGCTCTATACTTTGTACCAAAACTTCAATGATGCCCTGATTTTTATAATATAGCTTATAAAAAGACGAAAATATATCTTTTAATTCGGCAAAACGATTGTTTTCAACCAATATCAGCAAGCAGTTTTTAAGAGTTTTGGAAATGTTAAGTTTTTTTGCTATTTGTGCGATAATTTCTTGTTTTTGAAATTTTTTAAGTTCGGGATTATTAAGAATGTAAAGCTCTTTTATGTCGGAAAAAACTTTTTCTACACACCTACAATCATTGAAAACCGTTTCCAATGAATTGTCGGCAATTGCCGCTTCATACAATGCGGTTGCATAATTTTCGGCAATTTGATATTTCGGTGTTTTTTTCATTTTTTCTCCGCAATAATTAAGCTACATAAACGAATATGGATCAATATCAACCTCAACTCTTACATTTGAAGGTACATCAATCGGTTTGAGCCATTTTTTCAGTACTTCTTGTATATTTATAGTCTTTAATGTTTTTAAAAGCAAGCGGTATCTGTATTTTCCTCTTAACATATAGATAGGAGCCGGTGCCGGACCGAGCACATTTATCCCTTCCGTACGAGGAGCATTTTTTATCAGTCTTGATGCAACTTTTTGCGCAGCATCTTCATTGTTTGATGAAACAATCAAAGCGGCCAATTTACCGAACGGCGGCAAATTAAGTGCTTTTCTCGATTTTTTTTCAAGCTCCAAGAAACCTTCTCGATTTGCCTCAATCAGCGCTTGCAAAACTGCATTTTCGGGATATAAGGTTTGCAAATATACCGTCCCTTTTTTCTCGCCTCTGCCGGCACGACCGGAAACTTGAGACAACAACTGATATGTTTGTTCCGAAGCTCTTAAATCTGTGCCCATAAGCCCTAAATCGGCATCAACAATACCCACCAAAGTAAGTAGCGGAAAGTGATGCCCCTTGGCCAAAATTTGTGTTCCGATTAAGATATCAATTTCTTTGTTTTGCATTTTGCCGATTACATTTGAAACTTCCATAAACGAAGATGTAATATCACTTGATATAATCTCAACCTTAGCACCCCCAAAACGGGCTTTTACTTCTTCGGCAATGCGCTCAACTCCGGGGCCGCAAGCCGTTAAACCTTCTGTTGAATGACAATCGGGACACTCTTTGGGTGTGGGCATACTATATCCGCAATGATGACAAATCAGATTTGCCGTTTTACGATGTTCGGTAAGCCAAGCGCTACAATTCGGGCAAGCGATTCGATGTCCGCAATCTCGGCAAATCAAAAGCGGGGCATATCCTCTGCGATTTAAAAACAGCATAGACTGCTCACCTTTTTCCAAGTTTTGTTTTAAGGCCGTAACCAATGTCGGTGAAAGCCAAGAAGTTCCGACACTTGATTTTTGCGGTTTATCTTTTTTCAAATCAACAATTTTTATTTCCGGCAACTGAGCATTTGCATATCGACTGAAAAGCCTTACACAATCATATTTTTTTGCTTCAACATTGACAACGGTTTCTAAATCTGGTGTTGCCGTAGATAAAATAATCGGTATATTTTCAAGCTTTGCTCTGACAACTGCCATATCTCTTGCCTGATAATTTACCATATCTTCTTGCTTAAAAGAATGGTCGTGGCTTTCATCAACCACTATCAAGCCTAAATCGGCAAACGGCAAAAACAAAGCACTTCGAGCTCCAACCACTACCTTTGCCCGATTTTCAATTATCGCTTGCCAAGTTTGTGTGCGTTCATTTGTACTCAAACCCGAATGCCAATTGGCCGGCTTTACCCCAAATCGTTTTTCATATCTGTCGAGCCATTGTGTGGTTAGGGCAATTTCGGGCACCAAAATCAGCACTTGTTTGTTTTGTTTTAAGGTTTTTATGGCGGCCTCAAAATATACTTCCGTTTTGCCCGACCCCGTAACTCCGTCAAGCAAAGTTACATTAAACCCCTTATCACATTTTGCACATAAATAATCAGCCGCATTTTGTTGTTCCGGTGTTAATGTTATGTCCTGAATGTCAAATTTTGGCTCATCAAATTGTTTTGTTTTGGGCACACCAAACGGCTCAATAATGTTTGCTTCTATTAACTTATTGATAACACTTGAGCTGACCCCTGCCCCTTTTATAATTTCCGATTTTGAATATGGCGCATGTTTTAACAAATCTATCACATGCCATCTGGCATCAGAATTTTTCAATTTGGCCTGAGCCAAAGTTTTGCCTGTAAGTTTATACAAAATATCAAGCTTGGCATTTTCAAAAACTCCTTTGGCACTTAAAACCATTTTTAACACCAAGCCCAAACTTGTCAGATTATATTTTGCCACCCATTCCACAAATTGTAAAAGTTCTTTTTTTAATGGCGGCAAATCCAACACTTCAATTATGCTTTTAATTTTTTTATCTTCTAATGCACTTGACTTACCGATTTTGTAAACAACACCTACTTGGGTATTTTTTAAAAACGGCACACGAACAATTTGCCCCAAAGACACATCTTCATCGGTTTTATAATCAAAAACATCATTAAAAGGAAGGGGCAACAACACCCCGACAAATTTAGTCATCAGTCTACCTCTTTTAAGGTCTGATTTTAAATATTTTACTCTAAAAATCCATTAATAAAGCAACTTTTTTAACACTTTTATTGCTTATATGCTCAGGTATATTTTTTATACCAACAAAGCAATTTCGGTGCGCAAATTTTCAAGCCCTTTTTTCTTTTCGGAACTGGTAGGTATCACCAAAGGATGAGCCGCCGCATGATTTTTTAAGTTTACGGTTGTATCTTTTACCACTTTTACCACTTCTTTGTGGCTGATTTTATCAGTTTTGGTTAAAATTATCTGATATGTCACCGCTGCTTTATCCAGCATTTTCATCATTTCTTCATCAATTTTTTTGATACCGTGACGACTGTCAATCATCAAAAACACACGACGCAAATTTGGTCTGCCTTGCAAATATAACGACATAATATTTTGCCATTTTTTTACATCAGACGGCGGTGCTTTGGCAAAGCCGTAACCGGGCAAATCCACAATATGCAACACATTATCCAAATTAAAAAAATTAAGTTGCTGCGTACGCCCCGGTGTAGATGATGTTTTCGCTAAACCGCTGTTGTTGAACAACGCATTTATCAAACTTGATTTTCCGACATTTGAGCGCCCCACAAACGCAACTTCGTTTAATTCAGAACTCGGAAGTTGATCCAAATTTGCCACACCCAAAACAAAATTACAAGGTCTGCCAAAAAGCTTTTTACCGAGTTCTAATTGTTCAGGCTCAAAATAAAACTCATCTTTTATCATTATTTCACCCCGTGTTTTTTCATTATGGCCTTTTGTTGCATAATCGAAAGTATATTGCTTAAGGTCCAATATATTACCAATCCGGAAGCAAAATGTCCGAGCATTAAGGTAAATATAATCGGTAACATGGCAAACATACGAGCTTGGTCTTTGTTGGCAGGTGCCGGATTAAGCTTTTGCTGAATCCACATCGTAAGACCCATTAAAATCGGCCAAACACCAATATCCAACAGTGAGGGCAACGGAATGTGCGACCATACGGAAACGGTCAAGGGGTCCGGAGCCGATAAGTCCTTAATCCAACCGATAAACGGTGCGTGTCTGATTTCAATTGAAATGTTGAGCACTTTATACAAAGAAAAGAACACCGGAATTTGAATGAACATCGGCAAACAGCCGGCTGCCGGATTGATTTTTTCTTTGCGATATAATTCCATTGTTTCTTGTTGCAAACGCATTTTATCATCTTTATACAAAACTTGCAAAGCCATAATTTTGGGCTGAATTTTCTTCATTTTGGTCATGCTTTCATATGACGCATTGGCAATCGGGAACATAACAAGTCTTAAAAGTGCGGCAAACAACAATATTGCCCAACCCATATTGCCGATAAAGTTGTACAAGAATGTCAAGATGTAGAAAAACGGCTTGGTTAAGAAATAGTACCAACCGAAATCTACTGCCAAATCAAACTTTTCTATTTTATTTTCATCGGTGTATTTATCCAACAGCTTAATTTCTTTGGCTCCGGCATAAAAACGAACATTGCTTGTTGCCGCACCGCCGGTTGCAATGGTAACGGCTTTTCCTCTGTAATCGGTTTGGAAAACATCATTTGCATTGCGACTGATTTTAACGGTTGCGTTTTCATCATTGTCTAAAACAACAGCCGTAAACCAATATCTGTCCGAAAAACCGAACCAACCGTTTTTGGTTTCAAAAGTTTCGTTTTCTTGTTTATCCAAATCAGTGAACTTAACTTCTTTTAATGAGCCCTCAATTACACCGCTGAAACCCTCATGCACAACCGAGCGCTTTTGTTGTTCCATATCAACTTTGCGACTGATTAAACCGTACGGATACAAAACTACGGGGCTTTGTGTGTTGTTTTCAACGGTTTGCGAAACATTAAACAAATAATTTTCATCAACGGAGATGTTTTTTACAAATTTTAAGCCTTGTCCGTTGTCCCACTCTAAAGTAACGGGAGTTTGAGGAGTGAGTTTTTCGCCGATAACTTTCCATTCGGTCTCAGAATCGGGCAAAATTATATCAGCGCCTGAGCTGAGCCAACCAAATTCGGCAAAATACGGAGCCAAAGTTAACGAAGGTTGCAAAAGCTCAACATTTTTGCTGTTTTCTTCTAAAGTCTGCTTATATTTTGATAAAGTTAAATAATCAAAACGAGCTCCTTTTACTCTTATTGAGCCTTTAATATCCTTATTTTCAACAGTGATGTTTTTTTGGCTGTTGGCGGCAACACTTGCCTCAACGGGCTCAACCGCTGAAACAACAACTTCTTTTGCTTTTATATTTTCAACTTCAGGTATTGCAACCGTTTGCTCTTGATTTTGAGTTGGTGTTTGTGCCGGAAAAAAATGATTAACTCCAAAAATAATCAATATTGAGGCAATAACTGCCAGATATAAGCTTTTTGTTTCTTCTTTCACTTCATACACTCCTGAAAATAAAATTTTGATGTTGTTTTTTAGTACATATTTTTTCTAAAATCAAGCAAATAAGCAGTGTTATAATTAACTCTTTTTATTTTTTTTGGGAACAGGGTCATAACCCGAACCGCCCCACGGGTGACATCTTAAAATCCTTCTGATGCCCAAATACACACCTTTTATGATACCATGTTCTGTAATGGCCTCAATCATATACTCCGAGCAAGTCGGTCTGTATCGGCAACAACCGGGGCAAAGAGGGGATATAAACTTTTGATAAAATTTAACAAGATAAATCAGAACTGTTTTCATTTTCCGGCTCAACTATCGGGTCAATTTTGATATCTTCACCTTCCGATGTAAGCATCAAATTTACTTTTTTTAATGCCCATTTAATATCTGAACGAAGCTCTTTATACGGGCAATAATGCGTATTATGGCGACCGATTAAAACATATTCGACATTATCCATACCATAAACCGGTAAAAGCTCTCGGATAACTGCACGCATACGGCGTCTTGCACGGTTTCGCACATTGGCTTTGCCAATTTTTTTGGTGGTGGTATAGCCGATTTTGGGAGCAACAATGTTTTCAGATAAACTGGGAGCCGCCTGAAGTATGGCGGTTCTGGTAACCTTGCTTACTCCTTTGGCGACTCTTACAAAATCTTTTCTTTTTTTTAAGACAAGAATTTCCGTCATAATAAAAACTTATGCAGAAAGTTTTTTACGACCTCTGGCACGACGAGCGGCTAACACTTTTCTACCGCCTACTGTGGCCATACGAGCACGGAAACCGTGACGACGAGCTCTAACGAGCTTACTGGGTTGGAATGTTCTTTTCATTTTAAAATCTCCGGTTAATTATTAGTTATTTAAAACCGACTAATGAAAAAAGTCGGCTCTCGGTTTTATTTACAAAACTGCTTATATCGGCTTTTTTTATAAGAGTCAACTTAAAATTTATGTTTTTCTTGACTTAAAAGCTTATTTATTGTAGATTTTTAAGCATCAAAATAAGTCTATGTTTAATTTTTAAATATCTATCATTATGAAAACCTATTTTTATTCAGGGGCTTTTGACCCCTTTACGGCACTTGATGCTGAAGCTGTTTTAGACATCCTTACAAGTGATGCTTACAGCAAAGTTATTATCGGTCTTGAACTTGACTCCGAAAAAACTGCACTTTTTCCAGTTACCAAACGAATGAAGATGATTGAAAAATCTCTTTACTGGTATACAAAAGCCCATCATCGTCATTTGCTTGAGCTCTTGCCGGAAAGGATAAAGATTGTCAGTTATCACGGTCTGCCAATTTATGAAGCAATAAAACACGGAGCATCTTGGTTCTTAATTCCTACGGATAAAACCAAAAAGTACGATATTAAGTTTGAATTATCAAGACAGATTGCCCGCAACAAGCTTAATTCTCAGATTGGTTATTGGTTTCATGAATTCAACCAATTGCCGGAAGATATTGCTCAAGCAATCAGGCTGTGCTACAAAAACCATGAATATATTATGTTGGCAACATATGTAACTCCGCCGGTGCATAATATGCTTATGGAAGACTTGCTCGAAAAACAGTACTTTGATTGCTGCAGACAATCAAACATTTCTTGGGAAGATTTTTGTGCTGAAATGTCCTCAAGGGCCTATCATAACTTGTCCCATATTGCGTATATGCTTGACAAGTATGATGTTTTCAAGACATCAATAACCGAAGATATCGACTTTGCAACAGAAAAAAACTTCAAAGCTGCAATTTTCTTCCATGATTATGTGGCAGATGATGAAGAAAAGTCGTTTGAAGCTTCCGGTCTTTCAGAATCCTCAAAGGGTGTTTTTATGGCAACTAAGTACTCTGCCGATATGCCGGAAACCGAAGATAAGTACGAACAGCTCATTCGTGACCTTGATTTGGCAATCTTCACAGATAAGCTTCTGTATGAAAATTACATTTATTGTATTCGTGCAGAATATGACCATATAGCGCATGATGAGTATGTGAATGCAAGAACTAAAGTGCTTGAAACCATTGAAACTGTTATAGAGGGTCAGACATCGTTCACAAAAGAACAGAAAAAAACTGCCTTTGATAACATTGTACATGAAACCTATTTGCTTAAACACAGCAACTGGTTTTGGTAAACACTTTTAAAAAGCGGCATCTTAACAGATGTCGCTTTTTGTTTTTTATTTCTTGCATTTTAATTTTTTTTGCTTATTGTCGGAATTGGTTTTTAATTTTGCGACAAAGGAGGAAAAATGAGCAAAATTTCTAATGTTGTAGATTCTCTTAACAATGATGTTTGTTTTCAGACACCCGATAACAAAAGATTTCGTTTAAGAGCTGCGGCAATTATCATTGAAGACGGTTGTGTATTGTTTGCAACCAACAATTCAGAAAATTATTACTATTCCATCGGCGGAGCAATTGAACTTGGCGAAACTGCCGAAGATGCCGTAAAAAGAGAAGTTTTGGAAGAAACCGGCGTGCCTTACGAAATTGACAGGCTTGCTTTTGTGCAAGAAAACTTTTTCAAACGCAATGACGGTATGTTAAAAGGTTTGGAATGTCACGAAATTACTTTTTATTTTTTGATGAAATCTCGTGGCTCAAAACAATTAAACAGTCATAGCAAAACCTTAAACAATACCATTGATGAAACAATGGAATGGCTTGAAATTGACAAACTTGAACAATATGAGGCTTATCCGATGTTTTTTAGAGAAAGCTTAAAAAATTTAAAGCCTTATGTAGAACATATTGTAACACACCAATAACCAAAACACCCTCAGCAACAAACTGAGGGTGTAAATTTTTACTTAATGTTTGGTCAGACACTCTTGAGCGGCATAATTAGCCAATGTGACTACATAATCAGGCATAGAAACATAAAGACAGTTGTCATCGTCTATGTTAACATCATAACGGGCCAAAAACTCTTTAACTCCATCCGGAATTTCGAGCCTTTCGTTTTCTTTAAGCCATGCGTGACAAGCTCCCATAATAGTTGTAACTTTGTGATTTTCTTCGGTAAAAGATTTTACCCGATACTCAGCAAAAATTTCATCAACCATTGTCGGAATTTTTTTCGTATTATCACAATTAAAAGCAACAACATCTAAGATTTCAGCAAAAACTCCCGGATACGATGCCATTAACACCTTGTGGCGGATAAACTTCTTATCACCGCAAATTTGTGGTGACTTAAGTAAAATAAAAGAATGATTCATAAATATAGAAATTAAAATTTAACAAAAATTGTAAATACATTTTTCATATAACACAAACAGTTAGCTTTGTCAACAAAAACTCAAACCACCTCATTTTTGATTTAAATCTTTTAAACGACTCTTTTTACTTGCAAAAAAAAAAAACGGTTTATGATGTAACCTGAAAGGCTGATTTTTAGCTTTTCAATGAAAATTAAGTTAAACTATTTTTGTAAAGGATTAAATTATGAGAAAATATTTTCTTTTATCCGCT
>SUUV01000022.1 GCA_015062345.1 Alphaproteobacteria bacterium
TTTTTGATTTAAATCTTTTAAACGACTCTTTTTACTTGCAAAAAAAAAAAACGGTTTATGATGCGTATTGAAAGGTAACTTTTTGCACCTTTCAAATGTACTTAAACTTAATTTTTGTAAAGGATTTAAAAAAATGAGAAAATATTTTCTTACTACTGCTGTTGCACTCTTGGCAACAAGCACCGCAAACGCTGAAGCCCTGAATAGCACCGTTCAAGTTAATGCTAAAGTTGAATATGTTACGGATATGACTTGTACACCGTTAAATTTTGGTACAATTTATTTGAAAAGCGGAAATTCAAAATCTACTCTAGATTTAGAGTTTATGGGAACCACAGGTAATATTGTTGAAGTTACCGGCGCATCGGTAGGAAAATGTAATTTTAATCCCGTTTATGATGACGATGGTGTTTATGTCAATCCAAATTATATTATTTCAGGTCTAATGGAAGAATTAGATAGGCTTTCTTTGTATGACAATGGTGAAGATATTGTGGCGTATGTTGATAATATACGCGTTCACGGTGATGGCAATATTTATGCTCAACTTACTATAGAAGGAGATGTTCCGGCTCAATCATACAGCGGTTCATTTTCAATTACGGTTTTACAATAATCATCTTAAACCGCCTCAGGTCTAATAACCTTGAGGCGGTTTTTTATTGACATTTTTTATCATCTCGCATAAAACCGATTTAGCAAAAAAATTAAGGACTTATACAAGATGAACAAATACGAAGAACTGGTAAAAGAATGTCACAAAGCAATGGAGCTTAGCATAGATGATGCTTATTCGGTTGATTTATTAACTTTAAGGCAAAAACTTATCAACGAAGAAACCGCTGAGTTAAATATTGAAATTGATACCCTTATTGATGAACTTAAAACAAAAGGCTCGATTTCAAAAGAAACCAAGCTTAAAATGTTCAAAGAACTGGCTGATTTGCAATATGTGTTAAGCGGTATGGTTGTAAGTTTAGGTATTCCGATGGAAGAAGTTTTTCAAAGAGTTCACAACAGCAATATGTCAAAACTTGTTGACGGCAAACCTTTAAAAAGAGCCGATGGCAAGTTTTTAAAAGGACCGAATTATAAAAAACCTGATTTATCCGATTTAGGATAGTTTTAAGGGGCAGTTATCAACCGCCCCTTTTTTGTTATGCGTTTTTCAAGCACAGCACTCTGTATGTTCCGTCTTCAGAAACTTCCACACCATGTGTATCATGCGTGAAACCGGCAAACTTTTTATCAAAGCCTTCTAAAGCCTTAAGATATTTTAACAATTTACCGTCAATTGCTCCGGCATTTTCACCGGGCATTAACAAAGGAATTCCGGGCGGATACGGAACAACAGATGTTGCAACCGTTTTATTGGCCATTTCATCTAAGGTTAAGGCCTCAACATGATTTTTTACCAATTCTTCATATGTTTCAACCGGTGATAAATCCGGATGCGGCAATACCGAAAATGCCTCTGCCATAGATTTTGTGGTTTGAAGCTCTTTCATAGCCGCAAACATTTCATTTGCCAAATCTTTTAAGCCCATGTCTTTATAGTGTTTTTCATCGGCATGATAAATCTTTGGCATAATACGGCTGATACGAGTGTTGTTGTCATAATCTTGTTTAAACTCAAACATTGCGTTTAACAAAGTTCCCCATTTTCCTTTGGTAACACCCAGTGAGAACAAGAACAAACAAGTAAAGTCGGTGGTTTTTTCTACCACAATTCCTTTGTTATCAAGATAAGCGGTTAACAAAGCTGCCGGAATTCCCCAATCGGCAAGTGTGGAATCGGGCATAACACCGGGAGTTGTTACCGAAACTTTTATCGGGTCTAACATACAATAGCCGTCTTCAATATCGCCAAAGCCGTGCCACATCTCATTCGGATGTAAAACCCAACAATCCGGATTTGTAACCAAAAGTTCGTCATCAGCTTCAAAAAACAAAACTTTTTCACCGCTTGGAGTTTTGACCATTGGCGGTTGCCATATATTAAAGAACCAATCGTTGTTTGATGTTTTTTCATTGTGAATACGAGCAACCGTTTTTCTGAAACTTACAGCTTCTCTTATGGACATTTCGGTTAAAGTTAAGCCGCCTTTGTTGTCCATCATGGCCGCACTTATATCATTTGAGGCAATAATGGCATAAAACGGTGATGTTGATGAGTGCATCATCAAAGATTCATTAAATCGTTCATGACTGATGGAGTTTTTACCGTCTAAGATATGTATCATTGAAGCTTGTGAAAATGCCGCCAAAAGCTTATGCGTTGATTGTGTGGCAAAAATTGTCGGCTCATCTTTAGAATATGTTTTGGGGTTATAACACATTGCATATCTGTTTTCATACATTGGGTTAAACCTTGCATAACCATACCATGCCTCATCAAAATGAAGTCTGTCGACACTTTGTTTTAAGAGGTTTTTGACCGTGGTTACATTGTAGCACAATCCGTCATAAGTTGAGTTTGTAACAATGGCATGACGAGGCGTGCGGTTTATCCCCTCTTTAACAAGCGGATTTTCTTGTATGCTTTTATCTATGGCTTCTTTGGTTAGTCTGTCAGGCAAAATGGGGCCGATAATTCCATATTGGTTGCGTGACGGCACCATATAGGTCGGAATTGCACCCGATAATGTCATTGCATGTTCAACCGATTTATGGCAGTTTCTGTCACACAAACAAATGTCGTTTCTGGTTACGCTTGCCATTAAGATAATGCGATTTGAAGTTGAAGAACCGTTGGTTACATGATAACTTCTGGTAGAGTTAAAAACCTCGGCAATATATTTTTCGCTTTCTCCGATTGGCCCCGAATGGTCAAGCATTGAGCCCAATTCACCAACCGAAATTGACAAGTCGGAACGAAAAATTTGTTCGCCGAAAAAGTTAAAAAAGTCTCTGCCGGCAGCCGATTTTAAGAAGGCCGTTCCGCCGGTATGCCCCGGAGTGTGCCAAGAATATTCGTGCACTTTGGCAAATTTTGCAAGAGCCTTAAACATTGGCGGCAAAATAAATTTGCGATATCTTTCAATGGAAGCCTGAATACGTCCGCTGATAAATTCCAATGTATCTTCCAAAAGCCATATAAAATCGCTGACTTTATCCAATATGTTTGCCGGAATTTGTGATGCCATATTACGGCTTGACATTATGTAAATCGGAACCTGAGAATTATGTTCTCTGATATATTCCAATGTTGAAAATGTATTGGCACATTTGTTACATTCAACCCCGATTAAAACACACTGAATGCTTGGGTCAGAATAAAATATGGCTCGGGCATCTTCCAAATTATCGGCAACTATGATGTTTGAGCCTTCAACTTGTAAATCTTCTTTAAGTTTGCGTACTGCTCTTGCAGCGGCATTTTGAGCTTCTAAATTGTCATAGACAAGTAAAATTTTAACTTCAAACGGATTTTTTACATCTATCATTTGTTTCTCCTTAAATACTGTTATCCTAAAGTATCCGAATGTTCTACCGTCGGGAAGTGGCTCTTAAATCTGTGAACCAAATCGTGGTCATCGGCAAATGAAATCCAGAACATAATTACCATGGCGGCAATTGTAATTATTAATACCAAATATCTTACCCAAGCCGGTACAACACAGTGTATGCGTTTGTCGTGGTCTTTTAACTCCCATATACGATTATCGGCCAGTTCGTAGAAAATAACTGTCGAAATAACAAACATCAAAGCCCATCTGGTTTGCTCAGGGTCCGAGCCAATCATGGCTATCATCGAATAAAATGCCGCAACCAAGCCGACAAGCATATAAAATATGCCCTGATTTGCGCTCATTCGTTCTCGTCCCAAAATTTTGATGGCGACCGATGAATATATGTAAGGTAACAATGTCATAATGACGGCAATTGAAGCAATTTTACCAAATTGTTCCGATGCGGTCGGAGACATTGTAGCTAAAACCTGAACTGTCATAATACCGGCCACAATTGCCAGACCTGCCGCCGGCACATCTTTTTTGTTGGTACAAGCAAACACCTTACCGAACAAGCCATCTTCAGCCGCAGCTTTTGCGGTTTGTCCGACAAGAAGTGTCCAACCGCCAAGTGAACCCAAACAACCTATGGCAGCGCATATTGCCACAATATCTCCGGCCTTTTGCCCAAGCGCTATACTGACAGCTTGTGAAAACGGCGCCGAAGATGAAATGAGCTCTTTACTTGGTATAATACCCATAATAGCCGAAGAACTTAAAACATAGCAAAGGGCAGCCAAAATTACACCGCAAACGGTGGCTATGGGCACATTTTTTGCCGGATTTTTTACAACGGCAGTAGAAACGGAAGCACTTTCAACTCCGATAAATGCCCATAAGGTAAAGTTTAAGGTCATACCGATTGCGCTCATATCACTTTTTCCGGTAACATTCCAACCTTCCATATATGTTTCGGTATTAAACCAAAACCACCCGAAAATTGCCATACCGACAATAGGAATAAGTGCCAAAGATGTGGTTGCACTCTGAATACGACCGACAACTTTTGGCCCCAAAATATTGGCATATGTAAAAAACCAAATTACGGCTATTTGCGCAAATGCCATAATTAAAGGGTCTTTTAATGATGGAAAAAATGTGGTTAAATAGCCAAGTCCGGCAACGGCCAATCCCACATTGCCCACCACATTGGCAAGCCAATATACAAGGTTTGTCTGATATCCCATATAATTTCCGAAGGCTCCTTTTGCATAGGCATACGGTCCGCCGTCTGCAGTGTAAATTTGCGTCAGTTTTGAAAAAACAAGAGCCAAAGCAATAGCACCGACAATGGTAATCAGCCACCCGAAAATGGCAATTGAACCAATGGCGGCCAAATTTGCCGGAAGCATAAAAACACCAGAGCCCATCATATTTCCGGCTACAAGCATTGTTGCCGGAATAAGTCCGATTTTGTTACTTTCATCCATAATTTTTCTCCGAAAGTTAAATTAATGCTAATTTATCTAATCGGTAAAACTGAATTTACAATATTGCCTTAACGGATTTTTTGCGTTAAAGTACGACTTATGAAAAAAATATGTGTTTTATTTTTGGCTTTGTTTAATTTAGCTTGTGTGCATAAGATAGTGCCACCGGCAGAGTTTGTATATAAAGAAATTGTAACCGATACTTTTAAGTTATATTCTTATCAAAAGCTTAAAGATGCTCGTAAGCCTGTTAAAATTTATATTGAGGGCGACGGATATGCTTTTAACTTTCAGGGCTTGCCGTCATCTGACCCGACTCCGAAATCGGCTTTTTTAAGAAACATTGCTTTTTCCGATTACAATGAAAATGTGGTATATTTAGCCAGACCTTGCCAGTATATTTTAGATAAAAATCCCATATGCTCAAAAAGGCATTGGTCAACTGCTCGCTTTGCCCCTGAGACAATTCGTTCTACCGCCGAAGCAATTAAACAAATTGCCGGCAACAATGAGGTTATATTAATCGGTTTTTCGGGAGGTGCACAAGTTGCCGGTTTGGCAGCCGCCTTAAATTCGGATATTAAGGTAAAAAAAATTATCACCATTGCCGGCAATCTTGACCATTTGGCTTGGACCGAATATCACAAATTGCCGCCTTTATCAGAATCGTTAAACTTGGAAAATTATCATAAAATTTTTGCAAGTATTCCCCAATTGCATTATGTCGGCAAAAAAGATAAGAACATAACCATTGAACTGGTGGAAAATTTTGTGCAAGATAAAAGCCTTATCGTTGTAGTCGATAAGGCTTCGCATAACTACGGTTGGGAAAATATAATCCCAAAAATTATATCCGAAAACTAAATTTCATCATCAAAATCATCATCAAAATCATCTTCTTGGTTGTTTTGTTCTTCCAACAAGAGCATATCTTCATCTTCAATGATATCCGATTTTCTGCGACGGCCTCGTTGTTTCTTTTGCGGTGTTATCCGATTGACAACATCTAAAATGTAGTTGCCCGAAACTTTATACAAATCAACCAAATGATTATTATACATATGGTCACCTTCTTCAATGAGGGCATAATCAACATCAACATGGCGTTGCATATTAAGCCTTTTGGCCAAACTTGTTACCATTGCCGGATTGCCGATTTCATCTGCTCCGCCCTGAATAATCAACCCCGAAGCGGGACAAGGTGCCAAAAAGCTAAAATCTTTTTCATTTGCCGGCGGTGAAACGGCAATAAAATTATTGATATCCGGTCTGCGCATTAAAAGTTGCATAGCAACCCAAGAGCCGAAAGAATAACCCGCAATCCAACATTGGCGAGCATCAGGATTGTGATGTTGTAACCAATCAAGAGCAGCGCTTGCATCAGCTAATTCGCCGGGGCCGTCTTCAAATGTGCCTTGTGAACGACCGACACTTCTGAAATTAAAACGCAACACCGAAAATCCCAAGTCACGAAAACAACTGAACAATGTGTAAACAACTTTGTTGTTCATTGTACCGCCATATTGCGGATGCGGATGCAAAATTAAAGCAACCGGAGCATCAGCTCGCTCACCTTTATGATAACGACCTTCCAAACGGCCGGCATGCCCACTAAATAAAACTTCTACCATTTTATGTTCTCTTCTTTTTTATTCTTCATTTACCATTTTTAAGTATTATATCATTATCTTAGATAATAAATTCTTAACTTTAAGAGGAATATAGCACAAAATGAAAACAAAAAACAAGTCTTTAATTTTTGATGATTTACAAGCAGTGGTTTTGCGAGACCCCGCAACCGCCTCAAAGTTTCAAGCCGCCGTTTTTTCAAGCGGATTTCATGCTATTTGTCTGCATCGTTTAAATCATTGGTTATGGAACAAAGGGTTTAAATTTGTAGCCAAATTATCGGCTCTGATTGCTCGATTTTTTACCGGTATAGAAATTCACCCGAATGCAAAAATCGGCAAAGGTTTTTTTATTGATCACGGCATGGGAGTTGTTATCGGTGAAACTGCCGAAATCGGAGATAATGTAACATTGTATCACGATGTAACCCTAGGCGGTACAACGGTTTTTGGTAAAAACGGCAAAGTTATGAGCAAGCGCCATCCGACCATCGGTAATAATGTAATTATCGGTTCGGGAGCACAAGTTTTGGGACCGATTAATATAGGTGACAATGTAAAAATAGGTTCAAATGCCGTTGTAGTAAAAGATGTTGCCGCCAATTTGACCGTTGTGGGCGTGCCGGCACATTCTACCGAATCGAAAACAAACAAGAAAAAAACATTTTGCGCTTACGGTATGGATAAAAACTTGTCCGACCCTGTTGATGAAGATATAAAAAAGTTGCAAATACAGCTTAAACATCTGCAAGAAGAACTTGAACACTTAAAAAATAAGTTATAAAATGAAACAATATTGTAACTATTATTTTTTGAAAATATGTGTTATAATATAAAATATAATTAGTTAGGAGATTGGTTATGATTAAAAATTATTCGTTATATGCTGTTTTTGGCATTTTGCTTTGCGCAAGTACATCATTTGCTCAATTACCCGCCAATCCTTGGGTTCCGCAAGCACCATCTCCTAATGACGGCTATTTCGGAGAAGATATCGGCAACTCTACTCAGGGCTCAGATGTAGTAAACGCCCCGATTTATAATCAGGGACCGACAGGCGGAGACATTTTACCGGTTGACCCATGGGCAAGAGCCAGAGACAGAAGCGGTGTCAGAACATGGCGAGGTAGCGGTCAACACGGAAAATTAAATTATATCGGTGAAGCTACAACTTATACCACCGCATCAGGTCAGGAAATGATTGCGCCTGAAGTAAATCGCCACAATATGATTGTGATGTTGGACCATTTAAGAAATATGGGCTATATGATACCGGAAAGTTACAATGATAAAATTAAGACCATGCCGATCGAATATAAAGAAACTTTAACTCAAGCAATGTCAGATGTTACCGATAATAGCGGTGACGATCCGTTGAGTTTGATGTTTACCAATGTTTACAACATCTTTCAAGATTACAGCGGACTTGATTTTAATAATATCCTGATGAACACAATGGACATTTTAAGCACTGACTAAATTTATGAATACTGTTTATTTCAATCAACCGGTAATTATATTGGTAAAGCCGCAAATGGCCGAAAATGTAGGTATGACCGCTCGTGCAATGATGAACTGCGGATTGTATAATTTGCGCCTTGTTTGTGCAAGAGAAGACCATTTATCGCAAACTGCCGTAAGAGCTTCATCAGGCGCCGAAAAAATTTTACAAAATGCCAAAGTTTATAGTTCTACCGTTGAAGCAATTGCCGATTTAACCGATGTGTATGCCACAACTGCTCGGCGCAGAAACCAAATCAAAACAATATTCACCGCAGAAAAAGCCGCATCAGATATGTTCAAAAACATCAAAAACGAAGCCAAATGCGGAATTTTGTTCGGTCCTGAAAGAACAGGCCTTGAAAATGATGATATATCACTTGCCAAGGCTATTGTGGAAATTCCGCTAAATCCGGAACATACCTCGCTTAATTTGTCGCAGGCAGTGTTGCTTGTCGGATATGAGTGGTTTAAAACTCAAATTAATGTAGCGGGTGAAGAATTTGTAACCAATGCCACCCATATTGCCACAAATGAACAACTGATGAAGTTTTTTGATTTTTTGGAAAGCAAATTGACCGATTATAAAAATCTTGCCGATGAACAAAAAAAGCCTACATTATTGCGCAACTTACACAACATTTTTACTCGCAACAAAATGACCGAGCAAGAATTAAACAGCCTATATGGTATAATCAATCATTTAAGTTTAAAAAACAAGTAATCACTTATAAAAACTCTCATTTTGATTTTAAACAATACACTCGAAATTTACGCTTGCAAAATTTTTAGAAAATATTTAATATGACATCGTTGCCGATTGGCAATGGTGTCTAAGAAACATCTTTAATGTGAAAACTCCTTGTCAAGGGGAGTTTCCGATATAAGGCATTGTGCTCGAATAAGGAAGACTGATACATTAACAGTTTCTTAGCTCCCCGCTTTGATTTTTTCTCAAGGCGGTTTTTTGTTAACTTAAACAATCAGGAGCTGAAAATATGGAAAAAACTAAACCAACCGAAAATTTTGAAAAAGAGTATTCACAAAATTTAAGCATCAGAAGAAATTATCGCAAAAAATTAATCCAAAGTGTGGCAAGGCAAATCTGCCGTATCAGTATTGAAGAAAAAATAAGCTTAGAAAAGCTGGCCGAAATGGCAAATGTATCTGAGCTTACACTCAAACGATGGCTTATCGGCAAAGGCGAAATGCATCTGGATAGTTTATGTAAAATCTGTTTGAGGTTTAATAAACGGCTTATTATCAGTATAAAAGATATTCAGGATTTGTAAAAAACAAAGTCACCCCTCATTTTTATGAAATAAAAATGTCTTGGGGTCTTCAAATTAGTAAAAAACACAAGATTTTTGTTTTTATCCTCATACTTTGCAACATACCTCCTAACTGTCACTCCGGCACTTGATGCCGGAGTCCAGGTGGTAATATAGCTAAATTATTCCCTTAGATACCGGTGTCTATTCCAAGCTAAAGCTTGGGCACCGATATGACCGTGGGGTGAATATACACTACATTAATTTTAAAAAATATTTGTTTTTAGCCTCATACTTTGAAACCGCCCCTAACTGTCACTCCGGCACTTGATGCCGGAGTCCAGGTTAAATTATATAGCTAAATTATTCCCTTAAATACCGGTGTCTATTCCGAACTAAAGTTCGGGCACCGGTATAACGGTGATGAGAGAGACACCTCTACACCATTTTTGATTTAAATTCACAATTAGACTCTTTTTACTTGCAAAAAAAAACGGTTTATGATGTGATGTGAAAGGGCATTTTTTGACCTTTCAAATGTACTTAAACTTAATTTTTGTAAAGGAATTAAAAAATGAGAAAATATTTTCTTTTAAGCGCTGCGGCTTTGATGATTTCAGGTATAGCGCAGGCTTCCGAAGGAACATTTAATGCATCTGTAAGCATCAAAGAAGCCACTCAACTTGAATGTGACAGAGATTTAAATTTCGGAACACTTGTCGTTGTTAATAAAGATTTAGAGAATTTTACCTCCGGAATACTTATTGTAGATGAATACAATGATGTAACATTATCTGTAACTTCCGGAACAGCCACTCATCAAGGAACAGCTCATAATGCTACATGTTTATTATCTTCCGGATATGAAACATTTAACATCAATAATGTAATTTTAGACTATGACAGCCAGGCTTGGTCAGGCATTGATATGATATTAACTCCAGTTATAGATTCTGCAAACGATGAATTAGCAATTACCGGTAAGCTTCAATTTAGTGATATTGCTGCCGGTGACTATACCACGACAGTTAATGTATTCATATTAGAAGAATAATTCCTTACAAAAAAATCCGGAAAGTTTTTACTCTCCGGATTTTTTGTTTTTTTACATCTTTACAAGGCCGTGTTTTTTCTTACCTTGTGAAAGTTTTATTTGTCCGTCAACCAAATCAGCCGTTGTAAGTTGATAATTTTCATCTGTTACAACTTTATCGTTGATTTTTAAGCCCGATTGTTTAATCAGTCTTCTTGCTTCGCCTTTTGAAGCCACAAAGCCGATTTGCAAAAAGGCATCTAACACGCCGAGACCTGTGTTTAAATCAACATTTATCACCGGCAAATCTGCTCCGGTTAAACCTTGTTCAAAAGTTTTGGTTGCGGTTTCAAGCGCTTTTTTAGCCTCATCTTCACCACGGCAAAGTTTGGTTGCTTCAAAAGCCAAAATCTTTTTGGCTTCATTGATTTCTTTGTCTTGTAAAGCTTCCAAACGCCTAACTTCGTCCATCGGCAATGTGGTAAACACTCTTAAACATTTTCCAACTTCCGAATCACCGATGTTTCTGAAATATTGATAATAATCATACGAAGAAAGTTTATCATCATTTATCCAAACCGCATTGCCCTCGGATTTACCCATTTTTTTACCGTTTGCATCAGTTAAAATCGGGCTGGTAAAACCAAACAACTCAACATTATAACGACGACGACCGAGCTCCGTTCCCGAGGTTATATTACCCCATTGGTCAGCACCGGCAATTTGGGCACGACAACCGTATTTTTGATACAAAACGCAAAAATCATATCCTTGTAAAAGCTGATAGTTAAACTCTAAAAACGACATCGGTTGCTCACGCTCCAAACGGCTTTTAACACTGTCCATTGTGAGCATTCTGTTAACCGAGTAGCAAGTTCCGATATCACGCAAAAACTCAAGATAATTGATATCTTTAAACCAATCCCAGTTATCAACCAAAATTGCTCCGTTTGCACTCTCATCAAACCGTAAAAACTTTTTATATGAGGTTTTTAAACCCTCAATGTTATGTTTGATGGTTTCTTCGGATAAAAACGGACGAAGCTTGTCTTTACCGGACGGGTCGCCGATGCGGGCAGTTGCACCACCGACAAGCATAATCGGCTTATGTCCCAAATTTTGAAAATGTTTGAGCATCATAATCGGCACAATGTGTCCGACATGCAAACTGTCACCTGTGGGGTCTGAACCATAATAGCCGACCGCAGGAATGCCTTTTTGTTCACAATCTGATACATACTCATCAAAACCCGTATCATTGGTACATTGATTATAAAAACCTCGTTCAACCATTATGTTAAAAAACTCAGACTTAAATTTACTCATTTTTCCTTTCCTTTATACTAAATTTTAACGCATATTAGCATATATTTAAAACATTGCAAGAAGTGAGGTGAAATTTTTTAACAATGGTGATAAAACCACTTAATATTTTAGGTTTAATGAGCGGAACTTCGCTTGACGGAGTTAAAGTTTCGTTGGTCTCAACTGACGGAATTGATGTGTATCAAACATATTTTAGCCGGCATTATGTTTTTGATGAAACATTGCGCACAAAAATTCGTTCCGTATTAGGAAAAAAAATTAATATCGAACAAGAAAAAAGCGCAATTGATGCGGTTGAAAACGATATGAGCGAGTTTTTAATCAACATTGTAAACGAAATTAAACTTGAAATCGATATTCAAATTGATGCCATCGGCTTGGAAGGTCCGACCATTTGTAACGAGCCCCATAATCATTACACCTATCAACTCGGTAAAGGCAAAATATTAGCCGATAAAACCGGTATTGATGTTGTAACTCATTTTCACAATGCAGACATTTTAAATGGTGGTTTAGGTTCTCCCATCAGCGCAACATATTACAATGCTTTGGCGCAAAATTTGGGCAAACCGATTGCTTTTATCAACATAGGCGGTATCACAAATATCACTTGGATTGGGCTAATCGGTGAAATAGTTTCTTTTGATTGCGGCCCCGGAAATGCTCTAATTGATGATTGGGTTTCAAAACATGGCGGAGTATTAATGGATTATAACGGCAAATTTGCCGCCACCGGTCAGGTTAATCAGAAAATTGTCAGCACATTGTTAAAGCACAATTTTTTTGCAAAATATCCTCCCAAAACTCTTGACAGAAACGAATTTAACAACAAAATCGAACACTTAGAAGGTTTATCTCTTGAAGACGGAGCAGCAACGGTAACCGCTTTTGTGGCTGAAGCCATTTCCTATTCTTTGGCTTTTTATTTGCCCGAAGTTCCGGCTCAGGCCATAATTTGCGGTGGTGGAGCCAAAAATCCCACTTTGCTCCGTTTTGTAAGAAACAACTTAAAAAGTATGAACATTGCCACCCTACCCGAAAGTGAGTTAGATGAAAAAACCGATGATGCAACGGCAATTGCTTTTTTGGCTGCCAGAAGAATATACTCGTTGCCGATTACATTTCCCACCACAACCGGAATAAACCAAGCCATGACCGGCGGTGAAATTTACAAAAAGGAATAAGCCATGACTGAAACTATTAAACTGGTTAATGTGTCTAAAACATACTCTGATATCGTTGCCGTCGAAAATTTTAATTTTGCGGCCGAAAAAGGTCAAATCATTGCCCTTTTGGGACCAAACGGAGCCGGAAAATCGACCTTGATGAATATGATTACCGGATTTTTGGCTCCCACATCGGGCAAAATTTTTGTTGACGGATTAGATATTTCGCAATATCCCGAAAACGCCAAAGAAAAAATCGGTTTTTTACCGGAGGGCTCACCAATATATCCGGATATGAGTGTAAAAATGTTCTTAAAATATATGGCTGACATTCGAGGAGTCGGCAAAGACCATATAACAAAAGCCGTTCACATTGCCAACATTGAAAATGTTTTGCATCAAAAAATCGAAACTTTATCAAAAGGCTATTTACGCAGAGTGGGTTTTGCCCAAAGTGTAATAAGCAATCCGAATATTTTGCTTTTAGACGAACCGACCGACGGCTTAGACCCCAACCAAAAAGCACATATGCGTAATTTGATTTCAAAAATGAGAAAAAATAAAACCATCATAATTTCGACACACTTGCTTGATGAGGCCGAAACTGTTTGCAACAGAATCGTCTTAATTAACAAAGGCAAAATTATGGCCGACGGAACAACAAAAGATATATTAAAACAAACCAAGACCAAAAGTTTGGAAAAAGCTTTTGCCAAACTTACAACCGGTGAAAATAAGGGAGAATAAAATGAGAAAATTGTTTATTGTTACAAAAAACGAGCTCCTAAGATATTTTATCTCACCGCTTGCATATGTATATTTGGTATCTTTTTTAATTTTAAACGGAGCTTTTGCTTTCTATTTTGCTCATTTTTTTGAACGAGGTCAAGCCACCCTCGCCCCGATGTTTTGGTATCAACCGTGGTTATATTTGTTGTTTATATCCGGCATTTCGATGCGACTTTGGGCGGAAGAATTTAAGAACAAAACCATTATACAAATTATGACCATGCCCATAAGTGTACAAACCTTGGTTTGGGGCAAATTTTTGGCTTCGTGGTTGTTTTGCTTATTGGCTTTAGTGTTAACCTTTCCTTTTGTGATAACCGTAAACATATTGGGCAATCCGGATAATGCGGTAATTATCATAAGCTATTTGGCCAGTTTTGTTCTTGCCGGCTGTATGCTTGCCATATCACAAACAATGTCGGCACTTACCAAAAATCAGGTAATTGCTTTGGTATTGTCGGTTGTGGCAAATTTGGTGTTTTTCTGGAGCGGAATTGAATTTGTGTTGTCGTTTTTCCGACTTTTTATGCCCGATTACATAATTGATACCATTGCAAGTTTCAGCTTTTTAACTCACTTTGCAAGCATAACTGTCGGAGTGGTTGAACTGCGAGATGTTTTGTTTTTTTGCTCTGTTATAATCTTGTTTAATTTTACCACCGGCCTTGTTGTAAGTTTTAAAACTTCCGGCACTGCGTCTTGGTTACAATCGACCAACAAAAGTTTTTACATTCTGGCCTGGGTAATGCTCTTGTTGATTTTTATGGGCTTTAATTTACTTGCCAATAATTTAACTCGCGGCACACAATTAGATTTCAGTCAAGACAAATTACATACATTAAACAAAGATACGATTTATGTGTTACAAAATTTACCCGAGCCGGTAACTGCCAAACTATATTTTTCAAACATTTTGGAACAACGCAATCCGGCTTTAAGACAAATGTTTGACCGTGTCAGAAGTTTATTAAAGCAATATAAGGCAAAATCAAACGGCCGATTTGATTTTAGGATATATCACCCTCAAAGTTTAGATGATATTGAGGACCGAGCCATAGCTGATGGTGTGCAACCTATCCCCTTAATTGATATAAACCAAAATGCACTGTTCGGCTTGGTCATAAGCGACACATTGCAAAACAAACAAGTTATAGACTTTTTGACACCGGACAGAATATCTTCTTTAGAACAAGATTTAACTTCAAAAATTTATCAACTTTCAAACACAAAAAAAACCGTTGCCATACTTACGGCACTTCCGCTAAATGGCGATAATACGGGTGAAAATATGATATTGCAACCTTGGGAAATTGTAAACCGTATAAGCCAATTTTATAATGTAAAGTTCATTAAAGGTCCGCAAGATTTTGAGCAAAGGCCCGATGTATTGATGATAGTACACCCTCAACCGATGAGCAAAGAAATGCTTGCGGCAGTAAAAAAATATTCTCAAAATTACGGCAATATTCTGCTTCTTTTAGACAGCGCTGCCGAAGCTACCAGATTATATTCTTCGGCAAATTATCCGTTTGTACCCTCTGTTTTGGAAGAATTATCTCAAGTATGGGGTATTAAGTTTTATGATGAATATATAATTGCCGATTTGGATAACTCAATTACAGTCGATGCAACCAGTAATTATAAAAACAATCCGGCATACACTCAAGATATTATCCAATTTAAGCTGAAAAAAGAAAACTTTAATCCCTCCCACCCAATCAGCAAAAACTTAAACAGCATGTTGTTTTCTTCTGCCGCCGTTGTACTGCCGATTGAAGGTGCCGACATAGATTTTATACCATTGTTGCAAGCTAGTTCAATTTCATCACTGATGCCAAACAAGGTGGTATATGACGGGTTAAATCCGAGACAGGTTTTAACCTATTTCAAGCCTGATAAAAACCCGAAAATTTTGGCAGCAAGCGTACATGGTAAAAGTGCAAAAAATCAGTTTAATATGATAGTTGTCGGAGATACCGACTTCATATACAATGACTTTTGGGCAAAATCCGAGATGATTATGGATAAAAACCATTTTGTTGACTTGTTTGACAATGCCGATTTTATCTTAAACAGCTTGGATTATTTAACCAACAATACCGATTTGTTAAATTTACGAGGAAAAACCGCCTCTAATCGTGAGTTTGTTGACATTGAAAGATTAAGAAAACTCAATATGTTTGAGTATAAACTCAAAGAAGAAGAAATTTTTAACAAAATAGAAAAAGTTAAAACTCAACTGCAAGAAATTTGGGGTAAAAAAGATTTTGAAGAAAGAGAAAATTTTACCTCTGACGAGTTGGCAATTATAAGTTCAATCAGAAAAAATCTTGAAGATTTGAGAAAACAATTAAGTACGATTCGCTCAAAGGCTCATCAAGATATTGAGCAGATAGGTATGAAAATAAAGTTTATCAACATTTTTGCCGTTCCGCTGATTTTAACCCTGATACTTTTGATAACGACATTGCTTAAAAAAAGAAAAACCGCCAAAGCAAAATTTAATTTTGACGTAAATAAACCGTTGTTAAAACTTGTCGGTCTTGCCATAATCATCTTATTGAGCGGCATTGTTTCGGTTTATGTTTTCAACCAATCGGATATACAAAAATATGAAGGCAAACCCGTATTTACCGATTTAACAAACAACATCAATCGAATTGAAAAAATTAAGATAAAAACTCATAATAACGAACTTGAATTTGTTAAGAACGATAAAATTTGGGAATTTCAAAACAACAATCAACTTCCCGTTTATCAAGAAAGAATCCGCAGTTTTTTAAGCGCTTTGATGGAAGCGACATTTTATGAAAAAAAATCCGATAAGGCGCAAAATTTGGGATTATTCGGTTTAGAGCCCATACAAACTCCGGATTCGAAAAACACTCGCATTGAACTGTATACCGCTGACAACAAGCTTGTTCAAGCATTTGAGGTCGGAAAATATGACATTGATTTAGGCCGAGGCACAAAAGGTGCTTACATAAAATTTGACAACAAATTTCAAGTATGGCTTGTAGATGTTGATTTTATTGATTTGTCGGATAAAATTTCTAATTGGACATATTCTGACATTTGGAATTTGCGTTTTGGCCGATTAGAATCGGTAAACGACAATAACAACCCCGAAATAATCGCAAATGTTATGAAAGTGATTTTAAATACTCCGTTTATCAGTACGGCAAAAAACTTATCCGACGCCAAAAAAGTTTATACTCTTAAACTTATGGCTGAAAATTATAATGAGGTAAACATTGATTTTTACCGACAAGAGGATAAATTGTGGCTTAAATATGAGTTTTTGGGACATATAAATTCTCATCACTTGCAATTTTTCAAAAAGTATGTTAACGGACTGTTTTTTGAAGTTTCTGAAGATAGTTTGGATTTAATAAAATATGCACAAAAAACTGAATAGTTCACAAATTAACAACTTAAAAAAAACTGCCGTAACCGCAAGCATAGTTTTGGCTTGCCTCTTATGTGCAATTAAGACCTTAGCCTCGGTTTATACCGGTTCTCTTGCAATTTTATCATCGTTGATTGATAGTTTATCCGATGTTTTTGCATCATCGGTATCGTATGTTGCCGTAAAATTTTCTACCAAACCGGCAAATTGTTCACATCGCTACGGTTACGGCAGAGCAGAATCATTAAGTGCTCTAATTCAGGCTGCTTTTGTTGCCGGCTCCGGATTGTTTGTTTTATATGATGGTATAAATCGTATTTTTAATCCGACACCTTTGCATCAAACAACTTTCGGCTTAATTGTGATGATTATAAGCCTTATCGCCACCCTGATTTTAATTTCATTCCAGCAATATGTGGCAAAACTGACCTCATCTGTTGCCATAAGCGCCGACAGTGCGCATTATACGGTTGATGTCTTGACCAACTTATCCATTATTTTATCATTAATCGTGGTTAAAATTTTTGACATAAGTTGGTTTGACATTTTAACCGCCGGCTTAATTTCTTTATATCTGATTTATAACGCATACAAAATTGCATCTGATGCAATAGGTGCTTTAACCGACAAAGAATTAGACGATACAATCAGAAACAAGGTTGTTGAAATTGTCAAAAACTGCGACGGTGTAAAGGGTTTTCACGATTTAAGAAGCCGTGACTTAGGCGGAGTATATTTATTTGAAATTCATTTAGAATTTGACGGCAATCTTAGTTTGTTTGAAACCCATAAATTAACCGAAAATGTAGAAAACAAAATAAAAGCCGAATTTGACAATGCGCAAATTATTGTTCATCAAGACCCGTTCGGTATTAAAGAAAGCCGACTCGATGATGTTTTAGACGGCAACTGCAAACTCTAAAATTAAAACAACTCGGAAAGTTCTTCGCACAAATTAGCAAAATCTGCGTTTAAGTGTATATTTGATGTAGCAAATTTTATAAAATATTCATCATTAATTTCTTCAATGTCATAAATAAAAAAAGTCGGTATATTTTTATATTTTTCATCAACAGTACCTGAGTTGGCAGGAAAAAACAAAACCGTATTTTGCGGTAACACTCCGGCGGGACGATTGCAAAAACAGTTGCGGACATAGGTGTCAAAATATGCATTAAAATCTGCCTCCAATGCCTGATATAAAACATCTTTGTTATCTTCATTTAATGTATTAAGATATGCCGAATAATCAAACCTAAACCCGCTCACTCTCAAACCTTGAGCAAAAATGTGCATAATCACGGGATAAAAAAGCAAATCCGTGCTTTTTACTTTGTTAACCGGTTTAGTCACATTAATTTTAAAGTTTTCTTGCATTTTAATCTCTGTTCATATACATTCAAAAAGCAACATCAAAGTAGATGAAAAAATAAAAAATAGCAACAAGAAAGTTACATAAATGACTCATGGTTCACAAATTTTGCTCAAACCCATTAATATATCCCCGCTATCAAAAAAAAATCAAGCAATATGGGAAAAACAAA
The DNA here is from genome assembly GCA_015062345.1 of Alphaproteobacteria bacterium. Taxonomy (GTDB): domain Bacteria; phylum Pseudomonadota; class Alphaproteobacteria; order RF32; family CAG-239; genus JAFTYO01. The sequence goes on from SUUV01000022.1 coordinate 18,609, forward strand.
ATCTCACAAACAAAATAAGCATATATCAATCTGATGACAATGTTTTTCATACACAAGGGCAGTTGTATCGGTTTGTTACCGGCCAAAGAACAATTGTCGGATATATGCTGTTAAACACAAAAGAAGACGCAATTTATATCTTAGAACTTGTGAGTTTGAATCAAAATAAAGACATTGAAAATATGATGATTGAAACCGCAATTGAGATATTCGCAAAATCAAATAGCAAAGTTTTGCGCTTATCAGCCAATCAGAATATTGTGTTACAATATAAAAATTTGGGCTTTAAAATTTCAAACCAAAAAGAAATAAATGCTATCAAAATTGATGAACAAATAAAAAACAAAACATTAGAACTTGACAATATACTGATGTATTTGCCGACAGAAACCATTGCAAAAAAAATCAAAGAACAAAATATAATTGATGCTGACAAATTGAATAACAATCAATTTATTATCGGCAATTTAGGAGAATTTGAAATATACAGAAAAGTGCTTAAATCTTATTTGGAAGAATATGGCATAAGCATACAAAATAAGGTTTTCGGCAAAATTTATCTTAATTTTTACAAAAACAGCAACGCAAAATATAAAAATCATTTCGGCATCGTTCCTACATGGTCTGATTTGTATAAATATAATCAGGAAACTTGCGTTGATAAAATTTTTGCGGAATTCTATTCAATTAAACATACAAAAAGATACGACCATATCGGTATGCTGTATGTTTTGTTGCAAATTGCCTTGGAAGTCGGCAAAATTAAAAATTGCCCGAGGTTACAAATTTATGCAAACAAAGAAAACGCCTTAAGCTTGTATAAATATGGTTTTATGACGCAAGATATAACATCGGTAAAAAGCTCCGAACAATTGGAAATTTTACTAAATGAGGCCGAAAAAGAAACAGCGGCAAACATAAACAGTTTTGGTATGATAGAGATGGAACTTGATAAAAAAACAGCCGAAAGCATCATCGAAAGCAAAATAAAAACAAGCAAAAACAACGAATAAGCAAAAAAACGCAAGATTTTTTAAAAAAAATGATTTTTTTGCTTGATTTATTAAAATAAATTAGATATAAACAGCTTCGTAGACAAGATACGGGCGCTTAGCTCAGCTGGAAGAGCATCTCGTTTACACCGAGAGGGTCGGGAGTTCGAACCTCTCAGCGCCCACCAATAAAGAAGCACCGCAAGGTGCTTTTTTTTTGCATGGGCGATAAGGTGAGAACTCCCGAGGCGGGAGTTTGACACAAGCGAGAGGCGGACTTGGGGACGCCGGTGAAGGCTTTAGCCTGAGCGAGCGCAGTGAACGAAGCGAAGCGTAGTAACCGGTTCAGCGCCCACCAATAAAGAAGCACCGCAAGGTGCTTTTTTTTTGCATGGGCGATAAGGTGAGAATGTGTTTTTACGGTAAAAACACTGTCATATTAAATACATTTTGCAAGAAAAACAATGAGATAAAACAAATCCCCATAGTAATTAAAGGTGTACTAACCCAACCTAACATCAGTTTTAAGGTAATTGTCCAGTTTACACCTCTGCCGCCTTTTAGCAAACCCAGTCCCAAAATTGCGCCGATAACTGCTTGCGTACTTGAAACAGGAACCAGAGGAAATGCAGGTAAATGATGCGTCAACAAAAATTGTTGCAACTCTTTTGATGAGAACAAAAACAAGATTAAAGCTTGAGCCAAAACCACCACAAGAGCAATAAGCGGTGTCATTTTCATCAAACTGTTACCAACCGTTAAAATCACCTTTTTCGAATATGTCACAATTCCGGCACTGATTGAAATTCCGCCTAACAAAAACAAAATCTGCAATCCGCTGAAATGAATATATTTGCCGATATTAACCGGTTTAAACGGAGACGAATCGGCAAATACACCGATTATGTTAGCAATGTTGTTTGCTCCCAAAGAATATGCACACAGTGCACCGGCAACAATTAAGCCGATTCTGATATAATAGTCTTGCCTTAATAAATGCAGATTAGATTTTCTGATTATGGCTTTAAGTGTCCAATACAACAACACGGCAACAACTCCGGTTAATAGCGGACACAAAATCCAAGTTGAGCAAATTTTGGTCAATACGGATATGTCGGTTGATTTACCGGCAAACAAGTTCCATCCGATAATTCCTCCTACAATGGCTTGAGAAGTTGAAACCGCCATACCGATTTTTGCCATCCAATATACCGTAATGGCAGCCGACAAAGCAACCATAAAAGCACCGCCCAAAGCGTTTACCGCACCCAAGGCTCCCAAAGTTTCAGTTCCACCTTGTCCGCCGTAGACAGCACCTAAAATTACAAAAATTGATGATATTATGGCTGCCGTCTTAAATTTTACCATTTTTGAACCGACAGCAGTACCAAAAATGTTGGAAGCATCATTGGCACCCAATGACCAACCCAAAAACAAACCGCTACTTAAAAAAAACAAATATGTTAATTCCATTATACATCTCTCTTAATAACATAAATTAACAGTTGGTCAATGCAGTTTTCGGCTAAATCGGCAATGTCGGCAACTTCACTGATTAGGGAACCGAGTTGAAGTTTTTGAGCAAGTTCCATATCGGAAGCAAAAATTGCTTCTTTTAACTTTGCTGAGGTTTTATCGCTTTCGTGCTCAAGCCAATATACTTTTTTGGCATAATCACGCACGGCCGACAGATTGCAAAAAAACGAGCGAGAAGCAACAGCCAAGTTTTCAACACAATCGCTGACTTGTTCGGTTAATTCTTTAAACTTGTCATGATAAATTTCGGGAATATCGGTTTGTTCGATATAAAATTTGTGCGCTACATCATCAATTTCGTTTACAACCTTATCAAGGTTTTCAACCAATTCTAAAATATTACCCCTGAAATCGGGTATCAAATTGTGCATATAGAGCCTGTTTTCAATTTCTCGGCGCAAAGAATCGGCATCATGTTCAATATTTTTAATTTCTTTGCTCAAATGCCTATATTCCGAACTTCTTTTTTCTTTCAAATATACATTGACTGCTTTTTTGAATACAAGTGAAATTTCCAAAATTTTATCGTGTAAAGTATCAATTTTTTGTTCCAATTCTTTGGTATGTGAAAATAACGAAATTTTTAAGTTAAACATATTTGCCTCGCACTAAAATTGATATTATGTACTATAATTTTTAAATTATACTTGTAAATGTGTAAATATTCGTTTAAATTGCAAAATGTTTTTAATTACGTAATTATTGATAAGGAAAAAAATATGAATAAAAATTCTTTATATGTTTCTTTGTTGGCCTTGGCTGTATCTGCAGGTGCAGTTGTAATGGCAAACAAAAAATGTGATGAAAAAGCAGCTCCGGTTGCCGGCGCTGTTTCTGAAAAAGAAGTTGCTGCTATCTTAGATAACAATCCTCAACTTATTGTTAATGCTTTGCAAAAATTTGAACAAATGCAACGCGAAGAAGAAGAACGCCAAGCTGCTAAATTGTTCTTAGAAAATATTGACGAACTTCAAAATGATGCAAACACTCCGTTTGTAGGCCCGAAAGATGCCAAAGTTGTTTTGGTTGAATTTTTTGATTTTAATTGTGGCTACTGCAAAAGAATTGCCGGTGCTATGGAAAAAGTTGTTAACAACAATCCTGATGTAAAAGTTGTGTTCAAACCTTTAACTTTCTTAGGCTCTAAACCGATTGCACAAGCCGCATATGCTGCTTATGAACAAGGTAAATTTATTGAAGCTTACAAAGCATTTTTGAACAATCCTGAAAGATTGGACGAAGCAAAAATCAACGAAATTGTTGCAGGCTTAGGTCTTGATATGGATAAATTCAAAGCTGATGTAAATTCTGATAAAACTAAAGAATTTGTTGAAAAAACAGCAAGATTCGGTAACAAAGTTCAAGTTCGCGGCGTACCTTCATTGGTATTAAACGGCAAAAAACTTAATGTAATTGATTATGAGGGCATTCAAGCTGCTATTGATGCCGCAAAATAATTTATAAAACCGTATTAAAAAACACTCTCCGATAGCAATATCGGAGAGTGTTTTTTTGTGAATTAGCAATATATTAATAGGTTACAGTTACGGTAAATGCCCCTGTATATTCACCTGCTTTAACCTTAGCAGGGATTGTAAGTTCTGAATAAACAGAAGAATTATCTACCATTGTTACAAGAGATAGACTATCACCATTTGAATTTTTAAGTAATGTACGATATTCTTGTGTATCTTGCGGTAAAACCGTACAAAAACTATAAGGAGAACCTGTAGCAGATATAAAATCAGGTGAAGCTGAACCGATTGTACCTTCAATCAAAGGGTCACCCACAACCATTCCTCCATTGTTTTGTTTAACAACAATAGTTCCAAAGTCAATATCATCACATTCAAAAGTGCCTGCCACCTCAATTGTAGCACGAGCTGTTACTTCTGCGTAATCGGTGGTTGCGTTTGCTGTGCTTATGCTCAAAAGAGCCACAGCACTTAAAAGAAAATATTTTCTCATAATTTTAATCCTTAAAAATAGTTAAACTTAATTTGAAAGGTAAAAATTTACCTTTCACATCACATCATAAACCGTTTTTTTTGCAAGTAAAAAGA
>SUUV01000023.1 GCA_015062345.1 Alphaproteobacteria bacterium
GGGTAAAAAGAAAATGGTCGCAATTACTGCTGTTATGCGTAAAATTATTATTACTCTTAATGCTATTTTGAAACCTCTTTGTGTATAACTTTTTTATCTGGGTTGATGTACACAAAAGTACATGAGGAAACTTTCCACCCGCAATTTTTGTATTTAGTTGCCCATTACACAAGATTTACCGTAAACCTTGGAGAATGGTTTAGATAGAGTAAAAAACAAAGCGGTCAAAATTTTAGTGTACATAAGGTACATGAATTTTGACCGCCTGCAGTTTTTTGCTCTAGATGAGCCATTATACAAGGTTTACCTTGCCGCCAGCTTTCTCAATTGCTTCCACAGCAGCCTTTGATGCTGAATTTACGGAAATGGTAACTGCACTTGTGATAGCGCCACGAGCAAGTAAACGAACTCCGTCCATTTTCTTGGTAATTACTCTGGTATTGAGCAATGTATCAACATCAATTGATGATGCGTCCAATTTGCCGGCATCAACTGCTTTTTGAATTGTATCCAAGTTTACAACAGCAAATTGTTTTGCAAACGGATTGTTGAAACCGCGTTTCGGTAAACGACGGTAAATAGGCATTTGACCACCTTCAAAACCGTTTACAGACACACCTGAACGAGACTTTTGGCCTTTAACACCACGTCCGCCGGTTTTGCCCTTTCCGCTACCGATACCACGACCAACACGAATGCGGTTTTTGGTAGCTCCCGGATTGTTTTGTAATTCATTAAGTTTCATTTCTTTTCACCTAATATTTTTTTATTTAACACTATGGTTTAAGATAGGTTGGTAAAGGGCTGGGCTACGCAGTTATTTTTGAGCGATGTGTACACTAACAGTACATAAGCGAAAAAATAACAAGTATGACAGCCCTTTTACAATCCTATTCTTCAACTTTTACGAGGTGGCTAACCTTACTAATCATACCTCTGATTGAAGGTGTATCTTCAAGTACAACAGTACGATTCATCTTGTTTAAGCCTAATCCGATTAAAGTTGCTCTTTGGTCTTTCGGTTTGCCGATCGGACTAACAACTTGAGTAACTTTTATTGTTTTTTTAGCCATCGATTAAGCCTCCTCTTTTTCCATTTTTACATTTGAAGAATTTTCACGGCGGCTAACAATGTCTCCAACCTTTTTACCGCGTTTAGCAGCAACCATACGAGGAGAATTGATAGCTTGCAATGCGTTAAATGTTGCTTTAATCATATTGTACGGGTTGTTTGAGCCCAAAGATTTTGCAACAACATCTTGCACACCCAAAGCTTCAAATACGGCACGCATAGGACCGCCGGCAATCACACCGGTACCGGCAGGAGCTGTTCTTAACAAAACTTTACCTGCACCGAAACGGCCTTCCACATCGTGGTGAAGTGTTCTGCCTTCACGAAGCGGAATGCGAACCATGTTCTTTTTAGCTTCATTTGTAGCTTTAACAATTGCGTCCGGAACTTCGGTTGCTTTACCTGAACCATAGCCGACACGACCTTTTTGGTCACCGACAACTACAACTGCGGCAAAGCTCATTGTGCGTCCGCCTTTAACGGTTTTAGCTACACGATTTACATGAACGAGTTTTTCAACTAATTCTTCGGTTCTTTCTTTTTTATTATGACGATCTACAGCCATCTTTTCCTCCTAGAATTTCAAACCAGCTTCACGAGCAGCCTCAGCCAAAGCCTTAACACGACCATGATAAATGTAGCCACCTCTGTCGAAGATAACTTCACTTACGCCTGATTTTACTGCACGTTCTGCAATTACTTTACCAATGAAGCCGGCTGCTTCAATTGTAGATGACTTTTTGATGCTTTCGCGTACTTCTTTATCCAATGTAGAAGCAGAAGCAACAGTTGCACCTTTTGCATCGTCAATAATCTGCGCATAGATATGCTTTCCGCTGCGGAAAACAGACAATCTTAATTTGCCGTTTGCTGCTGCTTTTAAAGCTGTTCTTACGCGAGCTTTTCTTTTTTCAAACAATTTTCTTGGTGTATTCATCTTTGCGATTCCTTATTTCTTCTTGCCTTCTTTACGACGAACATATTCGCCTTCCAATCTTACACCTTTACCTTTGTAAGGTTCCGGTTTACGATATTTGCGAATTTGTGCGGCAACCTGACCAACAAGTTGTTTATCTACACCGAAAACTTTGATTTGAGTAGGTGATTCACAAGAAATCTTAATTCCTTCCGGAGCCGGAAAGTTTACATCATGTGAAAAGCCTAAAGAAAGAACAAGTTTTGTGCCTTCCATACGAGCTTTATAACCCACACCGACCAACTCTAAGTTTTTGCAAAAGCCTTCATTAACACCTTTAACCAATGTGTTGATGTTGGCTCTGGTGGTACCCCACAAAGAACGAGCAGTTCTGTTGTCTGACAACGGAGATACAACAACTTTACCGTCTTCTAATTTTGTTGATACATGGTTTGCATCATAAGAACAGCTAAGTTCACCTAATTTTCCTTTAACAGTTACAACATTGTCGTTGATTTCTACTGTTACACCAGCAGGGATAACTACCGGATATTTACCAATTCTTGACATCCGCTTTCTCCCTTAGAATACCTGACACAAAATTTCACCGCCGACATTGGCTTTTCTTGCATCATTATCGCTCATAACACCTTGAGGTGTTGAAACAATAGAGATACCTAAGCCGTTGTAAACTCTGGGCAAGTCTTTAACACTTGAATAAACCCTACGGCCCGGAGTTGAAACACGGTAAATTTCTGTTATAACACTTGTACCTTCATGGTACTTTAATTTAATTACAATCTCATCAATACCGGCTTTAACATTGCGTTTTTCATAACCTTCAATGTAGCCTTCTTTTTTGAGAACTTCCAATACATTTTCACGCAAGCGAGAAGCAGGTGTAACAACATCACTTTTCTTCGCTCTTTGTGCGTTTCTAATGCGAGTGAGCATATCGCCCAAAGGATCAGTCATTGACATTTATATATCCTCCTTACCAGCTTGATTTTACCAAACCAGGAATTTCGCCGAAGCTGGCCATGTTTCTTAATTCAACACGGCTCAAACCGAACTTCCTGTAATAACTACGTGAACGACCTGTCAATTTGCAACGGTTTTTAACTCTGATTCTTGCAGAGTTGCGTGGCAAAGCGGCCAATTTTAAGGTTGCTTGGAATCTGTCTTCCGGAGAAGCATTTTTATCCATGGCAACTTGTTTTAATTTAAGACGACGATTAGCATACTTCTCGGCCATCTTTTCTCTTTTCAAGTTTCTATAAACTGAACTTGTCTTTGACATAGTAAAATCTCCGCTTATTTCTTGTAAGGCAAGTTAAATGATTTAAGCAAGAATTTTGCTTCTTCATCTGTCTTGGCTGTTGTGCAAATTACAATATCCATACCACGAACATCTTCTACTTTTTCGTAGTTGATTTCAGGGAAGATAATTTGTTCTTTAATACCAAAAGCAAAGTTGCCTTTACCATCAAAGTTTTTACCTGAAATTCCGTGGAAGTCTCTGATACGCGGTAAAGCCATATTAATCAATCTTTCCAAAAATTCATACATTTTCTTGGAACGAAGTGTAACTTTACAACCAATCGGCATACCTTCTCTTAATTTGAAAGTAGCAATTGATTTGCGTGCTGTGGTAGCAACAGGTTTTTGACCTGCTATCAAAGCCAATTCTTCCATTGCGTTGTTCAGTTTTTTCTTGTCTGTTACGGCATCACCGATACCCATATTCAAGACAATTTTAGTCAACTTAGGAATCTCATGTGGGTTCTGGTAACCGAATTTTTCCACAAGAGATTTCTTTATGACTTCATTATAAAGTTTTTCAAAGTTTGTCATAAAATTTTCTCCTATTTATCGATTACTTCACCGGATTTGCGTGCAAAACGCACTTTAGTTCCTTTGTCGTCTTTGTAACCGACCTTGCTGGCTTTGCCGTCAGAGGTTACAATAGCTACATTTGAAACATGAATTGCGGCTTCTTTGGTAACAATGCCACCGGGAGTGGTTTGGCTGGGTTTGGTGTGTCTTTTTACCAAATTCACACCTTGCACAACCACTTTACTCTCTTTAGGCATAGCTTTAATTACTTCGCCGGTTTTACCTTTGTCATCACCAGACAAGATAACAACTTTGTCACCTTTTTTAATTTTCATTTTAAGGTTCATTACAATACCTCCGGTGCTAATGAAATGATTTTCATAAATTTCTTTGCGCGCAATTCTCTTGTAACAGGACCAAAGATACGAGTACCGATTGGTTCACCGTCTTTATTTACAAGAACTGCTGCATTGCTGTCAAAGCGGATAACACTGCCGTCTTTGCGTCTGATGTCGCTTGCTGTTCTTACAATTACAGCTTTGCATACATCACCTTTTTTAACACGTCCTTTCGGCATTGCTTCTTTAATTGAAACAACAATGATATCTCCTACGGAAGCATGCATTCTCTTGGACCCGCCAAGAACTTTAATGCACTGCACCTGACGTGCTCCAGAGTTATCTGCAACATCGAGGTTGGTTTGCATCTGTATCATTTTTTTAATTCCTTCTTATCTTAGGCGTTATCAACCAACACAGTCCAAGCTTTTGTTTTTGAATAAGGTTTCGATTCTACAATAGAAACCTGATCGCCAACCTTGAACTGATTATTTTCATCGTGAGCAGCATATTTCTTGCTTTTCTTCACGAACTTTTTGTAAACAGGATGCATAACCTGACGCTCTACGCTGACCACGACAGTTTTATCCTGTTTATCGCTTACTACAACACCTTGAAGAATTCTTTTAGGCATAGTTTTTTCTCCTAACTATTCTTCTTACACTCGGTTAAGAGTGTATTGATTTTGGCTATTTCACGACGAACTTTACGAATCTGTGCAGTATTCGATAATTGTCCGGTTGATTGTTGAATACGCAAGTTAAACTGCTCTTTTTTGTTTTCAAGAAGTTTAGCTTCCAATTCATCAATTGTCATAGCTCTTAAATCTTTTGTTTTTACCATTATGCTTCTCCTTTATCTGAGTTAAGGCGCTTAACAAACTTACTCTTAACAGGTAGTTTTGCGGCACCTAACGCAAATGCTCTGCGAGCTGTGTCTTCATCAACACCTTCTGCTTCGAACATAATGCGGCCGGGTTTAACTCTGGCTACCCAGAATTCTACAGCACCTTTACCTTTACCCATACGAACCTCAGCAGGTTTATCTGTTACAGGTACATCCGGGAAAATTCTGATCCATAATCTTCCGGCTCTTCTCATTTCACGGGTAATTGCACGACGAGCTGCCTCAATTTGACGAGCTGTTACGCGCTCCGGTGTCAAAGCCTTCAATCCATATGAACCGAAACTTAAAGTTGATCCGCCTTTAGCCAAGCCATGAATACGGCCTTTATGCTGTTTACGGAACTTTATACGTTTTGGACTTAACATTTTACTTTAACCTCACTTATTACTTTTGTTCAGCCAACTTCTTGTCTTGTGCCATTGGGTCATGAGCCATAATTTCGCCCTTGTAGATCCAAACTTTAACACCACAAGCACCATAAGTTGTATGAGCCGTTGAGGTTGCATAATCAATGTCAGCACGCAATGTGTGCAAAGGAACTCTTCCTTCACGATAATATTCGGTACGAGCAATTTCTGCACCGCCCAAACGGCCACTACAGCTAACCTTGATACCTTCTGCACCTAAACGAAGAGCCGACTGCATAACTCTTTTCATTGCTCTACGGAAAGAAACGCGTCTTTCCAATTGTTGAGCAACGGAATCTGCAACGAGTTTAGCGTCTAATTCAGGTTTTCTGACTTCCAAGATGTTCAATTGAACTTCTGAAGATGTCAATTTCTGAATGTCTTTACGCAACAACTCAATATCTTGTCCCTTCTTACCGATAACTACGCCCGGTCTTGCAGAATGGATTGTTACTCTTGCTTTCTTAGCCGGACGTTCAATCACAATACGGCTAATACCTGCTTGAGCGAGTTTCTCTTTCAAGAATTCTTTAATTTTAAAATCTTCGTGGAGATAGTCGGTAAACTTATCATCAGCATACCAACGAGAGTCCCATGTGCGGTTAATACCCAAACGAAGACTTGTAGGATTTACTTTCTGTCCCATTTATCTTACTCCCCACGCTCTGTTACAACAACGGTCATGCTGGAGAACGGTTTTAATACTCGTGCTCCGCGTCCGCGACCGCGTGCATGCATTCTTTTCATTACTAAGCCTTTACCGACATATGCTTCGCTTACAACGAGCTTGTCAATGTTAAGACTGTGGTTATTTTCAGCATTGGCAATTGCACTTTGCAATAAGCCTAAAGCAATTTTTGCGACTCTCTTCTTTGAGAAGGTAAGTTCTGCAACAGCTTTTTCTGCTGCCAATCCGCGAATAGATTCTGCAACTAAGTTAAGTTTACGCGGGCTGGTGCGAATAGAACGACAAACAGCCATAGCTTGATTGTTCGCTACTCTTCTTGCATCTTTAATTTTTCCCATCATTAACCTCTCTTAGCTTTTTTATCTGCGGCGTGACCGTAGAAAGTACGTGTCGGCGCAAATTCACCAAACTTATGGCCAACCATATCTTCTGTAACAAGTACAGGGATAAATTTGTGACCATTGTGAACACCAAATGTTAAACCTACAAATTGAGGTAACATTGTTGAACGGCGTGACCAAATTTTAATCACTTCATTACGACCCGAGTTTCTGGCTGCATCAGCCTTCTTAAGAAGATAGCCGTCAACAAAAGGTCCTTTCCATACGGAACGTGTCATTAGCTTTTCTCCTTATTACTTCTTGTTATCATGACGAGATCTCATAATAAAGCGATCTGTCTTCTTGTTAGAACGAGTTTTTGCACCCTTAGTCGGTTTACCCCAAGGTGTAACCGGATGACGGCCACCTGAAGTTCTACCTTCACCACCACCATGTGGGTGATCAACAGGGTTCATTGCAACACCACGAGTAACCGGTCTTTTACCCATCCAACGAGAACGACCTGCTTTACCCAAAGATTTGTTTTGGTTGTCCGGATTTGATACGGCACCAACTGTTGCTAAGCATTCCTCACGAACAATTCTGAGTTCGCCGGAGCTTAATTTTAATTGTGCATAACCGGCATCTTTACCCACAACTTGAGCATAACAACCGGCAGAACGAACAAGCTGTCCGCCTTTGCCTACTTTGAGCTCAACATTGTGAACAATTGTACCTACCGGCATACTCTTCAAAGGCATAGCATTACCCGGTTTGATATCTGCTTTGCTGGAAGCGATAACTTTGTCACCGGCTTTAAGTCTTTGAGGAGCAAGAATATAAGCGAGCTCACCGTCTTCATACTTAATTAAAGCAATGAAAGATGTGCGGTTCGGGTCATATTCGATTCTCTCGACTGTAGCTTCACAGTCAAATTTATTGCGTTTGAAGTCGATAACTCTGAGCTTGCGTTTATGTCCGCCGCCGATTCTCCGACTTGTAACATGTCCGAAATTATCACGCCCACCGGTCTTTGTTAAACCAACCGTTAATGTTTTTTCCGGTGCACCTTTGTACAATTCGCTTCTGTCAACAATGATAAGCTGACGAAGACCCGGAGATGTGGGCTTAAATGTTTTTAAAGCCATGATTAAATTCCTGTTGTAACATCAATGTTTTGACCCTCGGCAAGTGTCACTACGGCTTTTTTATAATCAGAGCGAACACCCTGACGACCGCGGAACATTTTTGTCTTACCGAACTGACGAATGGTATTTACCTTATTTACCTTTACATTAAAGATAGCCTCAACAGCTGCTTTAACATCATCTTTGGAAGCGCATAAAGGTACCAAAAAAGTAACTTTGCCGGCTTCAGATGAAGCAAATGTTTTTTCGGTAATTACCGGACGAACCAATGTATCATACATTTTTGCGGTTACATTGTCTGATTTTTTAACATTTTTTACCATGTCAATCTCTCCTCTAAGCAACTAACTGCATCTTTTGTTAATACAAGTTTGTCTCTTCTTAAGATGTCGTACACATTAGCACCGATTGAAGGCAATACATCTACGCCTACAATGTTACGGCTTGCCAATGCAAAATTAACATCAACTTCCTTGCCATCAATAAACAAGCAATTATTCAACCCGCAAACAGCAAGCTTTGCTTTCAAATCTTTTGTTTTCGGAGCTGACAATTTTGCTTCGTCAATAATTACAAGGTTACCCTCTTTGGCCTTAGCCGAAAGAGCTGTTTTCAAACCGAGTTTTCTGAATTTCTTGGTCAAATCGTGTGAGTGATCACGAACAACCGGACCAAATACAACACCACCCTTACGGAACTGTGTACCCTTTCTTGAACCCTGACGAGCATTACCGCTACCTTTTTGTTTAAAAGGTTTTGCAGGTGATAAAGCCACATCAGAACGGCCTTTTGTTTGATGGGTACCGGCTTGTTGGCGGGCGAGTTGCCATACAACAACACGGTGTAAAATGTCAGCGCGAACTTCTAATCCGAAAACCGAATCATTAAGCTCAATTGTGCCGACAGTTTTATTATCTAAATTTAAGATGTCCTGTTTCATTTTTCTCAATCCTTAAATCTTATGCATTCTCAGCTGAAACTTCTTCAGCTTTAACTGCAACAGGTTCATCAACTTTTTTCAATCCTGCAGGTAAAGGCAATTGCACATTGGCAACTTTTTTTACGGCATCGGTAACTCTTACCCAAGCATTTTCTGAGCCCGGAACAGCACCTTTAACCATAATTAAACCTTTCAAAGCATCAACAGCAACAACCTTAAGATTTTGAACGGTTACACGCTCAGCACCCATGTGTCCGGCCATCTTTTTGCCTTTGAAAACCTTACCCGGATCCTGTCTTTGACCGGTAGAACCGTGTGAACGGTGAGAAACCGACACACCGTGTGAAGCTTCCAAACCTGCGAAGTTGTGACGCTTCATAACACCGGCAAAACCTTTACCGATTGAAGTTGCACAAACATCAACATATTGTCCTTCAACAAAGTGTTCTACTGACAATTCATTACCGACCTCAAGTAAGCAATCTTCAGAAACTCTGAATTCACCTAATTTCTTTTTAGGTTCGGTATTAGCTTTAGCGAAATGTCCTTTAAGAGGTTTAGATACATTTTTAGCCTTAACAGCGCCTGTTCCGAGTTGAACAGCTGTATATCCGTCTTTCTCAGCAGTTTTTACTGCAACAACTTTCAAGCCGTCAACACTTAAAACCGTAACCGGAATATGAGTGCCGTCTGCTTCAAAGATGCGGGACATTCCCAATTTTTTTGCGATCAGACCTGTACGCATTATTATTTTTTCCTTTTCTAATTGGTTGACAACTGATTTTTCAAGCCGCCAACATTAAAACATTATTACAATTTTATTTCTACATTAACACCGGCAGCCAAGTCTAACTTCATCAAAGCATCAACTGTTTGCGGTGTCGGATCTACGATATCAAGAAGTCTTTTGTGAGTACGGATTTCAAACTGCTCACGAGATTTTTTATCAACATGCGGAGATGAGTTTACCGTAAACTTCTCAATTCTGGTAGGCAGAGGAATAGGACCTCTTACATTTGCCCCTGTTCTTTTGGCTGTGTGCACAATCTCTTTTGTAGAAAGATCAAGCAAACGATGATCAAAAGCCTTGAGGCGAATTCTAATATTTTGGGTTTCCATCATTTTTTTACTTTTCCCTATAACTAAACGGCAAAAGACACCTTAACGGCTCCTTGCCATCTAACTTGTTAAAACCAGCAAACCATTCTATAGCAACGATTTGCTCTATATTTTATATTTAACATCACTAGAGCTTGTTAAAGGCTCTAAACAAACGTTTCGGAGGTGCTTATAACATAACAAAAAGTCTATTGCAAGCAAAAAATGCACAAAATTTGAAAAAAATTAAAAAAATAGTTAACGATTAAAACCTTTGCTCCGACTCTGTTTGAATCGGTTTCAATATAACTCTTATTAACTAATTTGAGTCTACTTTTCGGCACAGAGTCTAACAGAAGTAAAAACTAACAAAAAAGTGGGCGGTAATTATATTACCTCCCACTTTTAGTTATTTATGATTAAAAATGATATTATTTTATTCTTTACCACTACCTCTAAACTTATTTAACACAGCTTCTACAAACTTACTTTCTTTTTCTTGTTTTTCTTTCTCTTTTTCTTTCTCTTTTTGTTTTTCTTCATTAATTTTATCATCTATTGAAACTGTTGCTAAAGAATTGCCTTTATCCATAATTTCGTTTATCGCATCTTGTGATTCTCTACTTGCTTCAAGCTTGGTTAAATCAGGGGATTTCAATATTACACTTTTTAACACAGTCTTAAACATTAAAGAATCAGCCGGCAATTCACGCAAAAGATTTGCTTGTCTCTTGCTTATTTTGTAAAGTCCTTTGTCATATACACTAGTTACATCGTAATGAACAACAACATTTTGATCCTCAGTTGTAGATTGTTCTCGCGTTTCAAGATTGTGTTTAGAAAGCAAAAAATCATCTTTCCCGTTATCATGTATAACTATAGCAGATTTTACATCTTGCTTCCTATTTGAATAACTTGAATACTGTACATCCTCTCTTGTATCAAAAACTTTCACTGTAGCTGATTTATTTTCCATATCTTTTATCCTTTCCGTTATTAACACATATGTTTTTTGCATTATATTACACATCTTAAACTATTTATCATGTTTTGTCAAATAATTTCGTAGAAATTGTGAATACGCTTTTAAAATGAGACACCGGTTTTATTTTGGTTTTAACACTAATTTAATTAATACTTGCATATTTTTTGAAAAAACATTACACTGTGTTTTATATTACAAAAGACAATAAACGATCGTTTAAAGTCCGACACATTATAGGGAGATTTTAATGGAAAACGGCAATAATCAAGAGCTGATTAAGCAAATAAACGAACGGCTTAATACTAAAAACGAAGAAATGGAGACTCTCAATAAGTCCCACAAAAAACAAGCTATGTTTATCATGCACGGTACTCATATGTCTCCTGAAGAATTTGCCCGAGTTTGCGGTAATTTTAACATTCTTCCCGCTTTTGAAAAACACACCCAAAACGAACTTGATATCATTAAAGAATTTAAAGATACATTATCCGATGAAGATATCAAAAAACTTAATATATTCAAAAGGGTTTTCGGAATTGAGGCCAAAAAAGACCAAAACGGCAATATTGTTTTTGACAAAGACAACAACCCTGTCCCACAAGACGGCTCATATGCTTATTCGTTAAAAAAATGTTCTGCCGCCATTTGTTTTACTTCAAACGGCGAACCCGTATTAATCGGTTATGAAAAAGCATATTCAGATTATGAAACAGAAAGAAAAAACGGTTATATATATTGTCTAGACGGTAAAAACTTCAAACCCGAATATGATAAAGACGGCAACACATTTGAATGGACATCACTGCATGATGAAAATGTATTAAATGTTACAACCACTACACCTGATATGGCCATGGATCATAATGTTCAATTTGTCATATTTAAATCCGAGCACGATTTAGATAAAGCCTTTAAACGAGACAAGGACAAACCGTTTGAAAACATATTAACTGCCGATTCCGATATTGCCAAATCTTTAAGCAATGCCATATCTTCGGGCAAAGCCACATATATCAACGCAAGCTCCAGAGGACACAATCCGCAAATAGATTTTCTTACCAAAGCACAATGCGTTTGCGACATAAAGCAACAACAATTTGAAGAACAATTTGTAAATTATGCAAAAATCTATGAAGAACTGATTATGCCTGAAATTAAAAACATATCCATGCAGGCAAACAACCAAAGTACGCACGGTATCGGACACACCGAAATGGTGGGGCTAAGAGCCATTGACTATGCATTACATTTAAACGAAAATCCGCTGCCTGTTATGATAGCTGCCGGTTTGCACGATTGTGCTCGTCAAAATGATAACCAAGAGAGCGAACATGCACAAAATGCCGAACCCATTGCTCGTGAGTTTATCAAAAACTGGAATGAAAAATATCCGCAATATAACATTGATAAACAAACAACCGAACACATTGTGTTTAGCATAACAAATCATACCGACGGTAAAGTAAACCCGAA
Source organism: Alphaproteobacteria bacterium (assembly GCA_015062345.1). Taxonomy (GTDB): domain Bacteria; phylum Pseudomonadota; class Alphaproteobacteria; order RF32; family CAG-239; genus JAFTYO01. The sequence continues at coordinate 12,128 of SUUV01000023.1, forward strand.
CAACAATTATATTTCACAATGTTTATGGGATGCCGACCGAACCAGACTTTCTTGGCAATCAAGATTTAAGCCCCAATATCTGAGCACCGAAAGAGCCTTAACCGTAGCATCGTATCCGATTGTTGAGCAAGAAAAATATATTGCCGGTATGGAAAAATTGTTAAAAACAAACAACATAAAAATGTCTTTTGATAAACTGCAACGCCCCGATTGGCAAACATCACATTCATACACTAAAAATAATCAGATTTTTATTGAGGCCATAAGCGATTATACCTTAAAAAGAAATCAGACCGCTTTAGACAATTCCGCACTTGTGCAAAATTGCAATAATGCATATTTAAAAGAAATTTTACCGCAATGCAAATCTCATAATAACGAAACCGTATATTATGAAATACCAGACGGAAAAAACTATCCGAGAAACTTTGAACCGGATTCTCTTTCCGACATAAAGCAACAACAATTAGCTCAAGAGCTGGGCACATTTTTAGCTCATATTCATAATATGCCGCTTGAGGGTTTTAAGCAAGTTCAATATCCCGATTATGAATACATAGTCCCAAACTATGAAGAAAAAAACAAAAAAATATTAAATGAATTAGGTGTTACATTTCCGGCTAAACCTACGCAAAACAAAATTTGTGTTACCTACTCAAATACTGATTTTAACCAGTTTTATTTTAAGGAAAACGAAAATCAAATTACCTTGTGCGGAGCAAACGGAGTTCAAGAAATGGGCATTGGTGATGCATCTAAAGATTTTTTATCTCTTTATATGAAGTTTGGGCGAAAATTTACGAAAAATATGCTAGAAAGCTACAATAACACAGCTAAAACACCAATGCAAATTGAAACCATAGATTATCATGTAGTAAATACCGCTGCTCATATGTATGAAAAAAACAAAGATAATAAATTTGGTGAAAAATTAAAAAATACACTCTTAGACTATGAAAAAGATAAACAACTTACAGACAAATCGCATACCAAAACACAAGATAAAGACAAGGTGATGAATTTAAGAGGTATACAAACATCTTCAACAGCAAACACACCTGTTAGAAAAACCAATATAAACCAAAGCAGCTTATTAAAATCGGCATATAAAGGAAGATAAAATACAGAAAATATTTGTTTTAAGCCTCATACTTTGCAACATACCTCCTAACTGTCACTCCGGCACTTGATGCCGGAGTCCAGGTGGTAATATAGCTAAATTATTCCCTTAGATACCGGTGTCTATTCCAAGCTAAAGCTTGGGCATCGGTATGACGGTGATGAGAGATACACCTCTACATCATTTTTGATTTAAATTCTTTAAACGACTCTTTTTACTTGCAAAAAAAAAAAACGGTTTATGATGCGTATTGAAAGGGCATTTTTGCACCTTTCAAATTAAGTTAAACTATTTTTGTAAAGGAATTTAAAAAATGAGAAAATATTTTCTTTTATCAGCGATAGCAATGCTCGCTACAACAACCGCAAACGCAACCACCGATTACGCAGAAGTAACCGCTCGTGCAAAAATCGAAGTTGCTAATAGTGTTGAATGTACCGATCTAGATTGGGGTACAATTGTTGTTAAACAAAATAACCAAGAATTTACTCTTGATGCATATGATCCTAGTAAATCTCAAACGGAAGTTATAAGCTATGATAATAATAAAGGAGAGTCTTCTTGTTCTGGTATTGGTGGTAATGGTAGTTATAATTTACCTGATAGTCTCACATTAACATCTGACAATGGAGGTAATCCTTTAACACTTCATTTATATAGAGATTCTTTTGAGGATGGTTTCTTTCTGTTAGGAAGTTCTTTAACTGTTCCTGCTAATGTTAAAACAGGTAATTATGAAGCTCATTTTACTGTTTCATTTACTTACTAACTCTTAAAAAACTGACCGCCTCCGTTAAAAGAGGCAGTTTTTCTCGCTTACAAAATTTTTATCTTACCATCAATTGTGATTTCTGCCTCAGCTCCCAATGGGATTGTCGCAATCGGCGTTGTGTGTCCCATATCAATATTGGCAATAATCGGCATATTGTTTAATTCAGGCTTATTTTTTAAGATAAATTCAAGTTTTTCTCTTGTAACTTTTGAGTTGTTTTGAAAACGACCGATAACCAATCCTTTAACATTTACAAAATCATCTTGATTAATCAAAGCTTGCAAATTGCGTTCAAAAGTAAGCAAATGAGATTCTTCATCATCTTCTAAAAATAAGATTGTATCAGGTTTAAATTTCGGGCGGTAAGGTGTTCCCAAATGCAGGATAAATGTGCACAAATTTCCGCCGATGATTGTACCTTTGGCTTTACCTTTTTGAATCTGCCACCAACCCTCATTTTTGATAAATTTGCGATTTTCTTGGTCCAAAAACCACATATCATCGCTCCAATTTTCAGAAGCTTTCAATTCTTGAGTATGACCTTCAAACAATGTTTTTATCATATTTTCCAAGGTATATTCACAGCCCTTTAACATACCGAGCGAACTATAATGCGGGCCATAATATGTAACCAATCCGGTCTTGGCATAAATGGCCGTATGAAGTGCGGTAATATCCGAAAAGCCCATAAAAATTTTGGGATTGTTTTTGATTAAATCATAATCAAGATGTTTAATCATCTGATTAGAATTAAAACCGCCAATCACCGTTAAAATTGCTTTAACCGATTTATCGGCAAAGGCAAAATGCAAATCATCAACTCGTTTTTTTACATCGGTTGAAATGGTCAAATCACAATTTTCATCTGTGGTATTGGGTGCAAATACGACCTCCAGTCCTAACGATTTAAGCCTGTCTTGAGCAATTTTTCTGCAATCGGCACCAATAAGTTTTAAGCTTCTGGATGGTGCCACAATCATAACTTTATCGCCTTTTTTTAATCGTTCAGGTATAATTGTCATTTTATGTTCTCCTTAAAATTTATTGTTCTTGATATATGTGCAAAAGTGTGACCGGTTTAATATCGGTTGCTTTTAAAACTCTTTTTCTGATATGGCCTTTTATAAAATCGGTTACTTGCGAGTTGATACATTTGCATTCTTTAAGTTTTTCATTAATAAGAGGTATTACCGTTTGTTTGATATCTTCCGAAAGCTTTTGCCAAGCATCTTCTTCTAAAATGTCAACCGAACCGATTTGCAAATCTTTTAATTCTAAATTTTTGGAAATTACCGCCGAAATAAACAACGAACAGTTATAAGCAATCCGTTTTCTGGTTTTTATCAATTTTGAATTTAGCGATACTGTTCGTCCTCTGTCAACCCCCATCACATCTGATAAAATTTCTTCCGTCTTTTCAATTTTGCCGTCTGCAAGTAAAAAAACATCACCGTTTTTGCCCGAACAAACTTCACCCACTTTGCAAGCAAGTGCAAACCTTTTGTGTTCCCTGATAAAGCGCTTATCACCATGCACCGGAAACACAATTTTGGGTTTTAAAATTTGATACATTTTTTTGAGTTCTTCTTTTGAGGCATGACCTGATGTATGCACCAAATCGGTTTCTTCGGTAATAATTTTTACTCCTTTTGATGCCATTTGTTCTTGCATTTTTTCAATTTTGCTTTCGTTTCCGGGGATAATTTTGGAAGAAAAAATTATGGTATCATCGGCGTTTAGTTTTACATATTTGTTTTCATCTTTGGCAATTTGACTTAATGCACTGCGATAATTGGCTTGCGAACCGGTGCAAATATACATTGCATTATCCGAACTGATAGTTTGCACCTGTTCCACATCAAAATATTGAGGAGCATCTTGAAAATATCCGCATTCTTTGGCAATTTTCATATTTGTAAGCAAGGTTTTACCCACCAACACAGGTGTTCTTTGCGCCAAATCAGCCGCTATCAATAAGCTTTCCAAACGCATCAAATTTGAAGCAAAACAAGTAACAATCAGCCCGCCCTTAATTTGCGGTATAATTTTACATAAACTTTGCCGTATGTCATATTCCGAACACTGATGCGTATCTACCAAAACATTGGTTGAATCACAGACAAACAAATCAACCCCTTGTAAGGCAATTTGCTCCAATTTTTCAAGCGGATTATCAAGCATTTTTATTTTTGCATCATCAAAGCGCCAATCGGTTGCATGAAAAATGTTCTGATATTTTGTTTTTATAAACAATCCGCAAGTTTGCGGTACCGAATGTACCATTGATACAAAATCGACCTCAAATTCTTCAAGTTTTACATTCATTGTATCATTAACACAAACAAGCTCAACCTCGTTTTCAAGCTTATATTCTTTTAAGCGCTCTCTTACAACCCCTAATGTAAAATCCGTACCGAAAACCGGACATTTTATACTTGGCCAAATGTGTGCAATTGCGCCCATATGGTCCTCATGGGCATGTGTAATAAACAAGCCTTCAATATCTTTGGCACAATCAGTTAAAAAATCGGACCACGCATAACACATATCCATTCCGGGATAGTCATCATTTAAAAAACCGTAACCGGCATCAACCACAATCCATTTACCGTTAGAAGAATATGCAAACATATTCATACCGATATCATCGGCACCGCCTATGGGGATAAAGTACACACCTTTTTGTTCAAAACTTGCCATATATTAACCCTTATCAACAAACAAATCACCGGCCAAAATTGTTTTGATTTTGCCATCTGTTTTAAGCAGCAAAGCCCCATTATCATCAATGGTAAGAAAAACTCCCTGCAAAACATTTTTTTCTTGCTTTACGGTTACACAATTACCCAAATTATAAGCATTGTCAAGCCAAGTTTGTTTTATGTTATCAAAACCTAATTTATAATATTCTTCTAAAAGTTCATCAAAAACTTTAACAAACAAACTTAACACTTCTTCTCTTTTGGTGTTTGCACCAAGCTGATTAAGTGAAATTGTTTTATAATCGGTCAAATTATCTTGCGGGCTGTTTATCACATTTATACCTACACCCATAACCCAAAAATCATCATTTGCTTTCTCAAATAAAATGCCGGATATTTTAGCATTGTTTACCAAAATGTCGTTCGGCCATTTAATTTTAATATCACAATTACAGACAAAATGCCTGATGGTCTTATACACTGCCACCGCACTTAAAATTGCCAGTTTGCTCAAATCTGCGGTTTTTGCCTTAAAAGCAATTGAGGCAAACAAATTTCCTTTTTGGCTTATCCAATTGTTTCCTCGTCTGCCTCTGCCGTTTGTTTGCAACACTGCCGACACAATGCAATTTTGTTTTACTTCATCTGCCAACAATTTTGCAACATCATTGGTACTTGTGATTATATCAAAATCTTGCCAGAGCCAATTTCGTATTTTTTTCATCATTTTAACACCACATTTAAAACTGCCGGCGCATCATATAGCAAAAACTCCGGTTTAAAGATAAGTACCGCAAGCAACAACATATTTATTACCAAATATACATAAACACCATAATCCGGACGATTAAAATCGACTTCTTTTTGATTAAAATACATTGAACGAACAATTTGCAAATATGCAGTCATCAAAACAAGCATACTCAACAAAGCCACAAATAAAATAAGATATGATGACGATTCGGCAAAACTTTCAAGCGCATATAACTGTCCGATAAACCCCGGAAACGGAGCAATTCCCATCATTGATAACATAAAAAACAACATCGAAGCCGAAATAAACGGACGAACTTTTGCAATAGAATTTATCATATTTAAATTGGAAAGATAAACCCCATTACTCTTAAAGCTGTAAAAAGCGGTATAAACTCCGAATAATGCCAAAATGTAAACCTGCAAATAGATAAATCCTCCCAATAAATTTGAAGCCGTAAACGGTGAAACCAACAGTAACAACATACCCAAATTATACACACCGCTATATGCAAAAATCTTTTTTAAGTTTCGGCTTGCGTTTGCCCCGATTGCTCCGATAATTAAAGAAAATATACCAAAGCACAAATATACCAAACCAAGTTCACTGCCAAAAGGCACAAAAACCATGGTATTTAATTTTACAAATGTTGCAAACAAAGCAAACACCGAAACCAAATTAAAATATGTAGCAATCGGCAAAACCGCAGGCGCAACGGCATCAATAAAACAAAAATGAAACGGCGCCACACCCCACAATATCAGCAAATAAAACAAAATTCCCGAAATTATAAAAATTGCAAGTTTTGCATCGGACATACCGATAAATTCGGCCGCTTTTGCATACTCCCAATTTTGAGGTGTTAAAATCAGTAACGAAGCCATCATCATTATGGCAAAAAACAATACGGTTAAAATGTATCTTTTACTCACACTGTGAAATTCTTCACTTTGCTCACTGAATTTAAGAAATTTATAGTTCACAAATGAAAGCATCAACAATCCTAAAAACAAAAAACCTAAATTTACCGATTTAATTATGACATTAAAACTTAACAATGCCAACACACTCAACAAACAAAACCTTAAAGAAGATATGTCTTCCGATACAAACCATTTAACCGACAGTGATAACCATGCAAACACCATAAACGAGCTCAAAACATAAAACAATACGGTATATGATGTCGATTCGAAATATGTATCAAAAACAACCTTATTATAAAATAAAACCGCAAACAAAACACTTATACACACACCGATTTTAGTGGTCTTAAAATAGCTTTTTATCGACGATTCGAAAAATATTTTTTGCCACAACAAAACAAACATTGTTATCAGCAAAGAAACTTCCGAAAGTAAATATAACAAATTTTCCAACATATTTTTTTCCTATCCATAGGTAAACCATAGCGGTTTAAACAATGATAAAAACAAAATTACCATAACCACAATACAAACAATAAATTCGGTTGTATCCATATCTTTTATTTTATCCGACAAGCCAAACGCACAAGTGTTATCTTTTAAGCCATACAAACTTTGCAACATTGTAATTGAGGCCAACACCAAAGTAATAATCACCGCCGTACCGATATATAAACTGACATTAAAAATTTCGGAAATTATAATAAAATTATTCCAAAAAAGCGCCGATACCGGAAGACCTATAGCCACCAAAATCAGCATGGAATATATCAAAGAAGCTTTTGGCATTGAACACAAAATGCCGTTAGATGATATCAACAGTCTCTCACTTTCTTGTTCAATATGCGTAATTGATATTGTTAAGGTTGCCACAACCAAAATAAAAGCAAACAGAGAATATGCAATGTTATCAATCAAAATATCCGTCGGCAAAAACACCCCGATTAAATATAAAAGATAATAAACCATCGTATAGGCAAAAAGTTTTTCTTTTACCGATGTATTTCCGAAACCGCTAAACGAAATAAACAACATTGTCACAACGCAAAACACTTCAAAAACAGGCGCAAGCGAAGCAATTTCAGATGGGATATTTGCCGGCCAAAATCTGATAAATCCGTACAATCCGGCAACCGGTATCAAATTAAGTTGAATAAATATAAGCGGATTTTTTATCAAATTGCTGATTGAAGTTATCCAATAATGAAACGGCCAAACCGGAATGCGAGAAACAAAAGCCAAAAAAATTGCGCTCCAGACCCAAATTCCGTACCCATCACCTAATTTAACCGCTGAAATTTGATTTATTTCAACACTTCTGTCCACCACCGCATAAATGGTAACAATTGCTGCCAAAAACAAAAAAGCACCTATAAAATTATAAAGATAAAATCTTGAAATAATTTTATACTTTTTTTCTCCACCGACAATACCAATTTGCATAAACAAAGGCACAATCATCAACACAAAGAATGTATAAAAAGAAAAAACATCTATCGCCGAAAAATAAGCATTACACGAACTTAAAAAACACATGGCAAAAAACAACACGGACTTTGGTGAACTTTTTTCTCGTTTCAGAGCAAAAATTCCTATCAACATAGCCAAATGAACTGCCAATATTAATAATAATGACGGCATATCAATACCGAAAACTACATTTACACGAGGTAAAATCGGCCATGTGTATGAATTTAGAGCTTGCATATTGTCCGAATGCGTATCAATGCCCGAAAAAAGTTTCAAAATTAAAAACACATTGCTTAAAACGGTAAAAATTGCCACATTAACAGAATTTTTCCGATTTTCATCGTGAGCACCGGATATAAAAATACTACCCAGCATCGGCAGAAAAATTATTACCAATAACAAACTGTGCGTCATTGCTTATCACCCTTAAAAAAACACCACAGCACCACAACCATTGCCACAATCACATTAAACAAATAGTATATCGCCCAATGTCTGGCCGATTTTCTGAAAATTCTGATTGTAAATCCGTTCAGTGACGAAAACATTGCCGTTAAAGTTTTTTCTATGAACATAAAATCAAACAATACCGTTAGCCATCTTCCGATAATTTTTATCGGATTAACAATCAGTACATCATAAAAATGAGCAAAAAAATCTATCTTTTGCAATTTTTCATTTAACAATTTGTTATAAAGCACAAAACGCAAAGGATATATTTTTACCATAACAAGAAAGCTTATTACAAATGCAAAGATATACAGCCACCAAAGACCTGTCGTCTTAATGATATACAAAGCACCAAAAGTACAAATACACAATATAAAAAGCGGATAAAAATCAAAACCTAATTTTTGTTTGTCTTTTAAGTATAATATTTGTGAAAAAATATGCGCAGAAGCAATGATAAACAGACCTATAAAAACATCTACCCATATCAAATTTAAATCGGTCACCAAAAGCGACAACTCCGATAAAAAGGCAACAGAAGTTATAATATATGCGCACAATGTGATACATATTCCGGTTTTACTAACTTTTTCAACCGCATACAAATTGTTTTCTCGTCCGACATAATAATGTACATAATACAAGCACAAATTAAGCACAAAACAAGCAATTAACACAAGCGCCAAATGTATATCAAAAACAAAATCAACACCTTGTAACAATTTGACAACCATTGATATAAGCATCATATTCAGATATACGGTTTTTTCTTTTAAATTATTGGCAACAATAGTTCCGATTGTTCCCCAAAACATCGTTAAGGCCAATATAATGTTTAAGCATAAATCAAAAGAAGGAGAAACCACAAGCAACGGATATAATTTCATCACCAAAATAAGAGCCACCATTGGTGTTGATAAATACAAAATTAAAATCAGCTTATGAAATTTTGTATTTTTTAAATCTAACAAATAGCTTTGAAATAAGAAAAAGCCAAATTTGATAAACAAACTTATCATTACCGCAAACATAATAAAATCTCGATGTCTGCCGGTTTCGTAATAGTGCGCAATGTTGCCTATTTCAAGATTATCAAGTTTACCTTTAAGCATTGCCATAATCATAAACAGTCCCATATCGGCAATTAAGTTATATATACTGTATCGCCTGCTTGCATAAGTATTATTTATAAAAAACTGGCTTAAGATATCAATCACAAACACAAATGTAATAATTCCGACTAAGTTTGTAGTACTGATTAATAAGATAAGACTTAACAGATTTAAGATTAATATAGCCGAAAAAATCCGTTTTTTATCTTCAAATTTAAACAACAGATTATTCAGCAAAGAAAGTAAGGTAATAACAAAAAAAGGAAATATCAGCATATAATTGTACCGATTTGATACAATATCAATTTTGACATCACCGCTTTTTGAACTGTCCCAGACTAAAGTTGTAATCGATTCGGTTACAAGTTGCCAATCAAGACAAAACCGATTAAACACCCACAAACAAGCAACTGTCAACCCCGCTATAATAAATTTATCAAATTTGGGGCGAAACCGTAACAAAGAAAAAATTGCAATAAACAACAAATATGTAACAGTGTTGGCAAGCATTTGCATTCCTAACAAAAATTTAAGGGCTAAACAGCCCTTAATATAATAGCACAAGCATTTATTTTACATAAAAACTTTAACATCTTTCACGATTCGAACAGGAACTTTATATTCTCTTATAACATCGTCATCACTAATTTCGACCACCCAAATTTCAGAAACCGACTTTAAGGGTGCTCTGGCACCTTCGGCAATATCATCAAAATAAACGGCATTTTCTTTGCAACGATACAACAGAGCATACTCAGAACCATCATAAACAAACAACGGATTTTCCGGTCCGCCATTGCGTTGTTGAATAATCATCATAATTTGCCCTTTATCATTTTGCAAAATGTCATATCTGCTTTTATTGCTGTCTGATACTTGATTTTCAGCCATATTTAACCTCTGTTTAAGATAATATTATTCCATAATTGTAGGTACAATAACACACATTTATTAATAAATAAACACTAATTTCATTTTTTTTAACTTTTTTTATTTTTTTAGTTGACATGTGATTTTTTATATTCTATATATCCACTCATTGAGTGAGGGCCCGTAGCTCAGTCGGTAGAGCATTTGACTTTTAATCAAAGGGTCATGGGTTCGAATCCCGTCGGGCTCACCATTAACCAAAACACCTCCCCTTGTGGGAGGTGTTTTGGTTAATGATGTGTTCGGCTCGGTCAGAAGCCATCGGTTCGGAGCGGTTAGTTGGTGAAAACGAGCACTTTTATGTGCGAAGTTTGAACCTTACGACGCGAGGAGGACCCGCCTAAGGCGGGAGTACCTAATCCCGTCGGGCTTTAGTCCTTAAATTACAACCTTTTGATTTTATATCTTAATCTTTATATTTTCACCTCCCCTTGTGGGAGGTGTTTTGGTTAATGATGTGTTCGGCTCGGTCAGAAGCCATCGGTTCGGAGCGGTTAGTTGGTGAAAACTTTGCACTTTTATGTGCGAAGTTTGAACCTTACGACGCGAGGAGGACCCGCCTAAGGCGGGAGTACCCAATCCCGTCGGGCTTTAGTCCTTAAATTATAAACTTTTGATTTTACATCTTAATCTTTATATTTTCACCTCCCCTTGTGGGAGGTGTTTTGGTTAATGATGTGTTCGGCTCGGTCAGAAGCCATCGGTTCGGAGCGGTTAGTTGGTGAAAACGAGCTTTGAGCTTAGCGAATAGCTTATGCGAAATGCGAAGTTTGAACCTTACGACGCGAGGAGGACCCGCTTTAAGCGGGAGTACCCTATCAGATAGTCGG
>SUUV01000024.1 GCA_015062345.1 Alphaproteobacteria bacterium
TTTTTACTTGAAAAAAAAAAAAACGGTTTATGATGCGATGTGAAAGGTTAATTTTTAGCTTTTCAAGTACTTTTAAACTTAATTTTTGTAAAGGAATAAATTGATGAGAAAATATTTTCTTTTATCTGCTGTTGCACTCTTGGCAACAACCACCGCCAATGCAACAACCGACTATGCCGAAGTAACTGCTAAAGCAACAATCGAAGTTGCAAGAGAAGTTACTTGTGGTGATTTAAATTTTGGTACAATTGTTGTTAAGCAAAACAATGAAGCTTCTACAATAACATTAGGTGTTAATTCACCTACTATAAACGGTAATGGTATTATTTCAAGCACTACACAATATGCTCCATTTTGTGATTTGAACTTAGCTATGAATGCTAATATGCCTGATAGTGTCACACTAACAAATGAAAATGGAGAAACTATGACAGTTAATAATATAGGTGTTACAAATGATGAACAAATTGCAGCTACACTAAACATTCCATCTAATGTATCTGCCGGAACATATACCGGATCATTTACATTAGTTTATACCGAATAATTGTTTATACTATCAATTTCTTTTTAGCCTGCCAACTTAGGCAGGCTTTTTTATACCATAAACCCATATATCTAACGCATGGTTTTCGGAACACAAGGAAGCAATGCTAATGTATGTCAAGAATAGATGCTTGGACGCATAGTGCAGGTCGAAAAATAACTTTTCTGTATTTTCCTACCTCATTTTTGATTTAAATTCACAATTAGACTCTTTTTACTTGCAAAAAAAAAAAACGGTTTATGATGCGATGTGAAAGGTAAATTTTTGCCTTTCAAGTACATTTAAACTTAATTTTTGTAAAGGAATTAAAAAATGAGAAAATATTTTCTTTTGAGCGCTGTAGCTCTTTTAGTTGCAACATCAGCCAATGCAACAACCGACTATGCCGAAGTAACTGCATCTGCCAACATTGAATTAGCTTCAAATTTTAGTTGTTCAGACTTAAACTTCGGTAACATTGTTGTTAAAAAAAACAATGTTGAATCTATAATATCTTTTGATGGACCTACGCATACTTATTCAGGTGATATTATATTAGCCGATACAGATACAACTGGTAATAACTTCCAATGTAACTTTAATAATGATGATGGTTTAGGCGAATTTCCAGTGCACACTCTTGAACTTACAGCAGATGGTGTTGATACCAAATTGGCATTAGAATTTGGCTTGGGTAGCGGTGAGTATTATGAAGCGAATTTGCTTGGTACATTAACCATACCGGCTAATGTTAAAGCAGGCTATTATAGTAAATCATTTACTATCATGTTAACCTATTAACAATCAGAATATCGCTGTCATTAAATTTTAATATGCAGTTTGATGATACAAACAAGCTCCGAAAATATCGGAGCTTGTTTTTTTATTTTTCCATCCACTTAATTCTAACTCTGGACAATTCTCGATTATCGCTTAATGATGTTATGGAGTGCAAAGTTTGCATATCATCAACTTGTGCAGCTACATTAACACTTTCGCCCAAGTGACTTTCTTTTTTAAATGCCACTTCAATTTCTTGCGGCAAATATTTCTCTCTATACGCATATTCCAAACTCTCACTTGCCCACAACGGATATAAAGCATTGTTTACATGCTGATTGATATCTATATCATCAAAACGCACTGAAAACTCTTTTGCAAAATCAATTCTTGTAACTTCGGGCAATTTTTCAAAATCCGAGACCATTGAGTGTTCATTTACCACTTTATATTGCGGCAATTTTTCTTTTAAGGCCACAGGGCGCTTGCGAGCAAAATCTATCAATATCCATTGACTTGTAGCCGTTATAACTATATTACCCGTTGCATCATAAACCGCAAAATCACGAATTGCTCCGAGTTTTCTTTCTTCTGACGGCCAAGTAACAATTTTTATCTGCTCATGAATTTTGGGCATACGATTAATTTTGATATGATAATTTGCTCCTACCCATGCCAAACCGTTAGACAAGCAAAACTCCATACCAAGTCCTAAATCTGCTGCGTGCGAATCTGCCATATCTTGCAAAATGTTAAACAAAGTTACAATGCGCAAATAACCGTTCTTATCACACTCATAAGTGCGCAGATTATATTCTTTTACATATTTTTCCATTAAGACAGTCCCTTAAAACAAAGATGTGTTTTTCGTATTTTCCAAAAATGCCAATTTGATTTTTTCAAAACGATTAACCAATTTGTTTTTATATTTCAAACCCAGTGACGGAATTTTAGAATGATATGCCATTGCGGCTTTTTGCCAATCTTGTCGTTTTTGATACAACTTTTTCAAAAATTTGGCACTGTATTCAACATTTTTTTCAGGCTCAAAAGCATCTTCTATGCTTTCAAAAGCATCGGCATGATATTTTAAGCTGATTTGCATACAACCGACATCAATGCTCGTAACACCTTGTGCTTGCAATTTTTTAACCTCTGCCACTGCTTCGTTTTTGGTTTTAAAATGCTTGCCTTTACCGTTGGCATTAATGGTCCAAGGCCACGAAACAAAAGCTTTCTTTTCATAATCCCAACGGCCGGTTTCCACACTTGAAATGGTTTGCAACAAATGCGGTTTTATCTCATATTTGTCTTCCATACGAGCCGCAGCCAAAGAACATAAATCAGCATCATTAACCTTTAGTGCAGTTGATGTGTTTTCTTTATAATCTTTTTGGGCTTTTAACGGGTGAGTAATGACTAAAGAAATAACCAATAAAAAAAGTATTTTTCTCAGCACTGTAAAATTTTATCCTATTTTTGCCGTTTTTTAAGCAAAGAACTTCCCTCTTTTTGATTTCCGTTCTACAATGTATAAAACAAAGTCTTAAAAGTCGGCGTTAACCATATTAACCTTGTGTTAAAATATATTAACAAAAGTTAAATTTCAAGGATAGATAGCACATTATTTTTTAAAAATCCAGTACTTTTTTTGCAAAAGCACCTATAACCTCACACATATCCGAGCTAATTCGTTGAAAATCAGAATTTTTTTTCAATAAATTTTCTTGAGCATAAAGCCCCCTGTTTACTTCCAGTTGCAAGGTATAAACTTTTTTTCGGGGTTGGCAATAGTTAAATGTGATAAAAGCACCCGAATACGGCACATTTAACGACACATTATAGCCTTTTTGTTTTAAGCTGTTTTCAATAAAATTACTCATATTTTCAGGGCAACTTTGGGAAAATAAATTACCTATACAAAAGTCTATTTCGTCACTTAACGGTATGATATTACATATTTTTGACGGCATTGAGTGACAATCAATTACAAAACAAATACCAAATTTTTTAACACATTTTGCAATCATCTGATTTAAGCGTTTATGATACACATCATACACATTTTTTATGCGTTCCTGCACTTCGTTATACGAGAGCAAACCTTTATAAATCGGATTATTATTGGCATCAATGCGATGAATTAAACCAAGTCCGAAACGGCAACGATGATTTTCAATAATCAGTTTGTCTTTAGGATAATTGTAGAACATATTTGCATCAAGCTCAATTTTATCACGATTAATATCAATAAATGCTCGTGCCACATTCATACTGATAATTCCGATACCCTCATTTTTTAAGGGCTCAATTAAAGCATCGACAAACAAATCTTCATTAGAGCGCAATTCTTCAATACTACGAGAAGTAAAAGTCATAAACTCATACGGAAAAACCGTTCCGGCATGAGGCACCGAAACAATCAGCGGATATTTAATATCGTTTAAATTGCTTTCATCAAAAATGTTGATTTTACTGTAATCAACCTTAAAATCACAACGCATTTCAGGCATATGATATCCTTTCAGTTGACATCATATTAGCATTTCAATTATTAACTTTTCATAAACAAATCAAAATTTTAATCATCACCGAGTGAGCTTCGGCCAAGATTGATATGTCTGTTTACATCCATACACAGTATGATACCAAAGCTTGCCATCACAGATAACATTACCGTTCCTCCGTATGATATAAGCGGCAACGGAATTCCCACTACCGGCAACAATCCCAGCACCATTGCAATATTGATAAAAACATACAAAAAGTAATTAGTATTTAGCCCGATAATTACTAACTTGGCAAAATAACTGGTTGTTCGAAAAGCAAAAATATATCCATATGCAATAATTATCAAATTAAGCAAAATTATCAATACTCCGCCAATTAAACCGAATTCTTCCGAAAGCATCGTAAAAATAAAATCCGTATGTTTTTCCGGTAGAAAATTTAAGTGGCTTTGTGTTCCGCTTAAAAAACCCTTTCCGAACACACCGCCGGAACCTAATGCAATTTTTGATTGAATGATATGATATCCCGTTCCCAACGGGTCATTTTCGGGGTTTAAAAAAGTTAAAATTCTGTTTTTTTGATATTGATGCAAAAAATGCCATGCAATCGGAGTGGCTATCAGAGCCCCCAAACCAAGCACCGCAAACTTCCACCACTGAACACCCACTGCAAAAAAAACTGCCATTGTAGTAAACAACAGCATCAATGCCGTTCCCAAATCAGGTTGCAATATAATTAAAGTAGCCGGAAACAATGCCATTAAAGCCGGAGCAATCAAACCTTTTATACTTTCTATTTTTTGCAAATTACAGCCGTGAAAATATTTTGCCAACACTAAAACCATTGCAATTTTCATCAATTCGGAAGGTTGAAGCTTAAAAAATTTCAAATCTATCCATCTTTGTGCACCCATGCCGACATGTCCGGCAACTTCAACACCTATGAGTAACAATAAAACCAAAAAATATGCTATATAAGAATATTTAAGATATATCTTTATATCTACCAAAGCCAGCACAATCATAATGCAAAAACAAAATCCGAATCTGATTGCTTGTTTTATGGCCCATGGATAAAGGTTTCCGTTTGCAGCCGAATACAAAACCACAACTCCGATTAAGGCTAACAAAGTTATACAAAACACATACCCGAAATTTAAGTTAAAAAACTTATCTTTTAAGGAAAGGTTTAAGCCTTTAAATCTTTGTTCATAATATCTTGACATTATATATTCAACTCCAATGCTTTTTGCAAAATTTTTGAGGCAATCGGAGCCGCAACTCCCGAACCGGAAGAGCCGTGCTCAACCACCACCGCAACTGCATATTTAGGCTTATCATGTGGAGCAAAACCCACAAACAATGCATGATTTCTCAAATTCCACGGTAAATCTTCATCTTTTTTAATTCCGCTTTGTCTTTCTTTTAAGCTAATTCTACGAACTTGAGTAGTACCGGTTTTACCGCTCATTTTGGCTCCGTTTACATTAAATGCCGAAGATGAAGCCGTACCGTTTGCCCCGTTTACTACCTCAAACATACCTTGCTTTACAATTTCTATATTCTTGCTTGAAATCGGCAACTTTTTAATTTTCGCTTTTTCTTTTAAGCTCAGTTTTGTAAATGACGGTGTAACGGCATACCCACCGTTTGCCACTCTTGAAGTCATAACCGCAAGTTGCAACGGTGTAACCTGAACATAGCCCTGCCCAATTCCGGCAATCACCGTTTCACCTTGTTGCCATTTTTCACCATATCTTTTCAATTTCCACTCTTTATCGGGAATTATGCCCTTTTGTTCATTATCCAAACTAATACCTGTTACACTTCCAAGGCCTAAAATTCTGGCCATATCGGCAATTTTTTCAATTCCCAAAAGCATTGCAACTTCATAAAAATATATATCGCAAGAATTTTTCAATGCCTGAATAATGTTCTGATGTCCATGTCCCGAATGTTTCCAACAATGAAACTTATGATTTCCCAAAGTCATTGCTCCACCGCAATAAAAACTCTTATCTTTAGCCACGACATTGTTTTCAAGAGCCGCCAAAGCAACCGCAATTTTAAATGTTGACCCCGGAGAATAGCGTCCGGCAATCACTTTATTTACAAGCGGATTTTTTTCATTATAAAGAAGCTCATTCCAGTCTTCATGCGAAATTCCTTTGGTGAACAAATTCGGGTCAAATGAAGGCACCGAAACAAATGCCAAAATCTCTCCGCTGTGAACATCTAGCACAACCGCCGCTCCGCTATGTTCACCAAACGCATCGTGAGCATATTTTTGCAAATTTGCATCAATTGTCAAATGAAACGATTCGCCTTCTTGCCCGTTGTTTCGTTCAATTTCTTTCATAATGCGCCCATAGGCATTAACTTCAAGTTTTACATCACCGCTAATCCCTCGAAGCTTGTTTTCAAAAAATTTTTCCAAACCCGATTTTCCGATTTTAAATCCCGGAACCGTCAACAAAGGGTCCTCATTTTTTTCTTTTTCATCAACACTGCCCACATATCCCAAAAAATGTGCGGTATATTTTCCCAACGGATAAAACCTGTTTAGCCCCTCATCAATTATAACTCCCGGAATGGAAGCCGTATTCAGTTGCAATCCGGAAACATCTTCCCAACTCAAATTATCTTTTAATTTTACCGGAACAAATTTGCGATGATTTTTAATTTCTTTTCTGATTTTTTGTTCTTCTTTCTCGCTTAATGTGATATATTTTTTAAATTCGGCCAATGTATCATCAACACTCGGAGTTTGCTCAGCCACTATCATAGCCGACAAATTTTGCTCATTTCCGGCCAACACCACCCCGTTTCTGTCATAAACAGTGCCTCTTATCGGCATCAATATTCGGGTAGAAATTCTGTTTTCATCTGCCATTGTTTTATATTTTAAGGCCTGAAAAACCTGCAAATAATATAGTCTGCCGATTAATACAAACAGCAAAATAAAATTTACAATGGCTAAAAACATTGTACGAGATAACAAAATTTTTCCTTTATCGTTATCTCTGTTCATATATCACCTCATCAGTTGCTAAAAACCGATTTTGTATAACCACATTTAACCTCGCAACTAAAGGATATAACAACACTGTTGCAACATATCCCAGCAATACGCCGGTTAACGGCAAAAAATTGCTGTAATATACCGACATTAAAAGCCATTTAATCAAAAAAGCCACCAACGAAATAAGCGCAAACCCAATCCAACTGATAGCAAATGGCTTGGTGTTAACATATATACCAAATGTAATGGCCAAAACATAAACAGATATAAAAACAAACATATTAACTCCCAACGGCACCGCTCCTAAACTATCAGCCACAATACCTAAAACAGCCACGGATATCGGACCAAACAAATCTCTGCGATATAAGGTCCAAAAATAAACACAAATCATGGCCGTATCGGGACGCAAAAATTTTGAAAGCGGAAATCTGATCGGAATATACATCAATAAAATCAGCCCTATTGCACACAATAACGGCAACATTTTTTTCACATAATCTTTCAAAATATCGGAAAAAGAATCCTCCATATCATTTTCCTTTAATTTCTTGTGAAAAATTCATAACATCGGAATATACACCATAATCAACAATTTTTACAAATTCCAACCGCTCAATATCACTAATCGGAATAACATCAATTTTATTTTTCACAATCTTATTAACCACCCCAACCGGCAAACCTGCAGGAAAAATACCGGCAACACCTGATGTTACAATGTTATCACCCTTTTTAATATCTGCATTTAAGGCTGTATATAAAAGTTTGGGATACAATGTATTATCACCCGAAAGTATGGCTCTTTCTCTGTTTCTTTCAACAATCACCGGAATTTTGGAGCTAATATCGGTAAGTAAAATAACTCTGGCATATCTACCGTTTATATCTTCAATTCGGCCTACCACACTTTCGTTACCTAACACTATCTGATTTTTTGATACATTTTTATTGTCACCGATATACACAATTAAAGAATGCGAAAATCCGTCACCTTCTTCAGCCACAACCTTAGCCGTAATGTAGGAGGCTTCGGGTAATATGTCATATTCAAGCATTTGAGCTAAAATTTTATTTTCCGCCTCCAATGTTCTTACCCTGTTTTGCAAAACCAATATTTTTTTACTTTCTTCTTTTAATTTTGCATTTTGAGAATATACCATACTGATATCACGAACTTTTTCATACCCGAAATATACAATTCGAGCCGGAATTTGCATCACTTGTATAATCGGATTTAAAATCATTGAAACTGTTCCGCCGGCTTTATCCAAAACATATGTATCCGCCTTGCTTAACATCATAAAAGCCAAAGCGGATACAAACACACAAGCAATTAAAATTTTTTTCAAAAAAATTTTAAACTGACTTAACCTAATGAACAAAATGCGGCGACGCGGCAAATTTTTACTCCTAAACTACGCCTATCAGTACATCGAAGACAATACACTCTTGAATTTTTCCAAATTATCCAATGCATTACCCGTTCCTTTAGCCACACAAGCCAAAGGCTCCTCGGCAATTGACACCGGCAAGCCCGTTGCATTTCTGAGCACTTGGTCAAGATTTGTAAGCAAAGCACCGCCACCGGTTAAAACAATGCCCTTATCAACAATATCGGCGGCCAACTCAGGAGCCGTATTTTCCAATGCAACTTTAACCGCTTCAACAATTGCTGCTACCGGTTCAGCCAAAGCCTCGGCAATTTGACGCTCCGAAACTTCTATTTCTTTTGGTACACCGTTTAACAAATCACGACCTTTGATATCAATGGTCCTTCCCTCACCTTTAACCGGAGGACACGCACAACCGATTTCTTTTTTAATTCTTTCGGCAGAACTTTCACCAACAAGCAAATTCATATTTCTTCTGATATATGAAATGATAGCCGCATCCATCTTATCACCACCGACACGAACAGAACGAGCATAAACAATACCGCCAAGGGACAAAACGGCAACTTCGGTTGTACCGCCGCCGATATCCACCACCATAGAGCCTGTCGGTTCTGTAACCGGCAATCCGGCACCGATTGCGGCAGCCATAGGTTCATCAATAAGCCAAACTTTACGAGCTCCTGCCGCTTCTGCCGATTCTTGAATTGCTCTGCTTTCAACTGCGGTAGAACCTGAAGGCACGCATACAATTATCATCGGAGATGCAAATGTACGACGATTGTGAACTTTGCGGATAAAATATTTAATCATTTCTTCGGCAATTTCAAAATCTGCGATAACACCGTCTTTTAACGGTCTGATTGCTTTTATGTTTCCGGGAGTTCTGCCGAGCATCTGCTTTGCATCGTTACCGACTGCCAAAACCTGTTTTTTTCCGTTATATTCCTTAATTGCAACCACAGACGGTTCATTTAACACAATGCCTCGTCCACGAACATAAACCAATGTATTTGCTGTTCCCAAATCTATTGCCATATCGGCTGATAAAAAGCCCATCAATTTTGATAACATTTTCCATTTTCTCCGAAAAAAATTAATCTTTTGATAACTTTTAATACTTTCTCACGATTAAAGCAATATTTTTTTCGCCCATTTTAAATATCATCAACAGTTTTTTAATAGAAGCTCTGTTTTACCGGCGGTTTTTCATAATTAGGCAACTGTCTTACGGCAACAACCTTTTGATACATTTTACCAAAGTATGTCTTTTTTCTCCAAGAAAAACATTCTTTATCTTTAGCATAACTGTCAATACTTTTTTCCCACATACTTTCGGCAAACGGTTGATAAAGCCTGTTAAACGGTTTTATCAAAAATCGTAACAAATTCCATTTTGCCGGTTTGTGATAATCAATAAATATAACTTTTCCGCCTTCTTCAACAGAATTTAAGGCATTATTTATCACTTTGGCTTTGGTTGCCGGCGGCAGTTCGTGCAAAAGCATATAACAAATTACGGTATCAAATTTTTCACTAAATGCCTTGCTTACATCTTGTGATAAGAAATTAATTTTCTGATAAACGGTTTTGCTTTTGCATCTTTCAATTTGTAACGGCAATACATCGGCAATTACATAATGTCCGTATGCCCCAACTTTTTCGGCCGTTGCTTCAATTTGCCGACCGAATGTACATCCCATTTGCAAAACCGAACTGTTTGTAGCAATTTCTTTTGTGACATCATCAATTAATTTATACTGTTGAAAACAAGTTATCAATGAAACAATGCGTTCATCATCAAGTAAACGAGAAATTTTTTCATTTTCATACACTTTACCGTATATTTCTTTAACATATGCCGGTGTCTTTACAACTTTTGATGTTTTGACAATATTATATTTCATTGTTTTTCCTTTACAAATAAGCATCTTCTTTGTTGATGTAACCTTGTTTAACCGCTTCAATTACGGCAGCCGTTCTGTTGGTAACTCCCAAAATTTTTAATATAACCGTAATATGAACTTTAACCGTACCTTCGGTTAACCCCAATTGATAAGCAATCAGCTTATTGGACAAACCTTTACCGATTGCCCTGACCACTTCAATTTGACGAGGTGTCAGTTTTTTTTCGGTTTTCGTTTCGTTATTTTCGTCTAATGTCTTCAATTTATTCATTTCTTGAGAAACATCTTGATTGTCGGTTTTATCCGAAAGCATTTCTTGCGGAATGTAAACACCTCCGGCAAGTACCAAATGAATTGCACTCAAAATTAACTTATTAGACGACGATTTCGGTATATATCCGGCCACACCGATTTCAAGAGTTTTTTGCAATATTTTATTATCAAATACGGCAGATATAATTACTATCGGAGTATCTTTAGCCAATCCGTGAATTTTTTCCAATGCTTGTAGCCAGTTAGCTCCGGGCATAGCCAAATCGGTAACTATAAGGTCAAAATCATTTTGCTTTTGCAATTGCTCAAAAATCTCAACATAATTTTTAACCGTTATAATTTGCGAATCATTAAACTCGGCACTTAAAACAAACTCAAGTCCGTTTAAGAACAATTCGTGGTCATCTGCAATTAATATCTTCATAATTTTTTCCTTTTTATTGCCAATTACCTGCCAATGCCTGCCAAAGAGAAAGTGCAGCAACAGCTGCGGTTTCTGCTCTTAAAATGGTTTTTCCGAGAGAAACACCGTAACTATAATCCAAACTTCTTAAAATTTCCAGTTCTTTTTGTGAAAATCCGCCTTCAGGCCCAACCAAAATTGCCGCCGGCGATTCGCATTTAGGCATTTGCACAATTGCCGATTGTGAACTCAAACTTTCGTCAAGATATATCAGTTTGCGTGATTTATCCCACATTCTAAGCAACTCTTTTAAGGTCATACATTCTTCCACTTGCGGCAAATCTTGGCGACGAGATTGTTCTGAAGCTTCTACAACCAAAGTTTTTAATCGTTCATTTCTCGGTTTTGAATTTGATGTATAATCCGTAATTACGGGCACAATTTTTTTTACCCCTATTTCGGTTGCTTTTTCTACCACAAAATCGGTATTATCTTTTTTTAAGATTGCAAACAACAACCACAAATCCGGACTTTCAAAAAAATCACAAAATTTTTGTGCAACTTTTAACACACAGTTTTTCTTACCAACATTGGCAATATGGCAACAAAACTCACCGTTTTTACCGTCAAAAGCATAAACTTCATCACCGATTTTCAAGCGCATCACATTTAATAAATAGTGCGCTTGTTTTTCATCACAAACAACTTCCGTGTTCTCTTTTAAGTTTGTTTTTACATAAATTCTGATACGATTTTTCTTACTCACTTATCACACCTTTAAAAACTTTGGCATAAAATTAAATATCCGACTGCATTATAACAAAATATGTGTTAATGAATGAATAACATTAACCAAATAAAACGGAAAAAAAGATGATTATCACAATTGACGGCCCTGCCGCTGCAGGAAAAGGAACTCTTTGTTCATATCTATCAAAACATTATAAACTGGCTTATTTTGACACCGGTATGGTTTATCGTGCGGTCGGACTTGATATGGTTTTGCAAAATCTTAATCTTCAAGATGAAGAAATCGCCGAAAAAATTGCAAAAAGCCTGACTTTTGAAAAAATGATGATGTTATCCAAACACCCTGATTTTCGTTCGGATATCGGAGGAAGTGCCGCATCAAAAGTGTCTGCTTTGCCCAAAGTCAGAGCCGCTCTTCTTAAAATGCAGCAAGATTTTGCCTTAAATCCGGTTTTTGCCGACGGCACTCCTGCCAACGGCGTTATTTATGACGGCAGAGATACCGGCACCGTTGTTTGCCCCAATGCCGATATCAAACTTTTTGTAACGGCATCTTCCGAGGTCAGAGCCAAAAGACGCTTTGATGAATTTATCGCCAAAGGTATTAATACAACTTATGACAAAGTATTAGAAGATATGATTGCTCGTGACAAACGAGACCAAGAAAGAGCATCGGCTCCTCTAAAACCGGCCGATGATGCTATTGTATTTGACACCTCTGATATGACCGCTCAAGAAGAAATTAATAAAGCAATAGAAATTATCGAAGCAAAAAGATAAGCCTGTTTTCTAACAAATAAAATACATAAATCCGAGTGGCTAAAAACCTCTCGGATTTTTTATTACCTCATTTTTGATTTAAATCACTTAAACGACTCTTTTTACTTGCAAAAAAAAAAAACGGTTTATGATGCAATCTGAAAGGTGGTTTTTTGCACCTTTTAAATGAAAATTAAGTTAAACTATTTTTAAAGGATTAAAAATTATGAGAAAATATTTTCTTTTGAGTGCTGTGGCTTTAATGGCTGCAACAAATGTGATGGCTGAAAACTATGGCGGGACAGTTGAGGTCAATGCAAAAATAGAAAAAGTTACAAAGATGGATTGTACCCCATTAAATTTTGGTACTATTTATCTTACAAACAATAATGCTGAATCAAGAGTATATTTAGATTCAGAAAACGGAACTACATTTGACGGTGATGTTGTTCGTGTGGTAGATGCTACACACGCAACTTGTACTAATCTCACAAATTATGTATACGATGAGGAAGGCGATACAGATGTAAATGTAACAACTCTTATTTTACCCGATAGAATTTATCTTACCGGTGCAATAAGTGAAGATGTCGGCGACCCTGCTTATGTAACTGATATTAATACTGGATTTAACGATGTCTATGGAACATTGGTTATTCCGGCGCTTATGAATGCAGGAACATTAACCGGTTCATTTACCATTACAGCCATTAACCCATAAAATATTTATCAAGAAAAATCTTATTCATTATTACAAATTGTAAAAACAATTCGTTTTTACAATTTGTTTTTTATCAGCAAAAAATTCAACCTTCTTTTTTCATCATACAAAAGAAAAATCCGTCCGTATTGGTGGCAAGTGGTGAAAGTTTGATAAATTCGGTTTCTAAAAACGGATATAAGGTATCAATTTTTCTTTCCCATAGTTTTTTATGGTCAACAGACACAATATCCTGATGTTTTTGCTTGAACGCATTTACAATATTTTCATTTTCATCTTGTAATATCGAACAAGTCATATACACGATATGCCCGCCCTTTTTAGTGTTTTTATATGCTGTTTCCAAAATTTCAAGCTGAGTTTTATTTAATTCTTCTATTTGTTTTAAGTTCAGTCTGAACTTTGCGTCAGGGCATCGTCTTAATGTTCCGCTACCTGAACACGGAGCATCAATTATAAACCTGTCATAACCATACTCATCAAGTGTGCGTACAAGTTTAATATTTTTTATCCCTAATCTTTGCGCTCTGTCTTTTATCACATCCATACGGTTAAAATTGGCATCATGTGCATAAACCACACCTTCATTACGGTTTATTGCAGCAATTGCCAAACTCTTACCTCCGGCACCGGCGCAATAATCAACCACTTTTTCATCAGGTGAAACATCACATAAAATGGCGGCAATTTGCGAGGATTCATCTTGAACATCAACCAGACCTTCATGATATGCACTGCAATTGTTTAAGTTTACTCTTTCAGATGCGCGCAACCCGTAAGGCGAATATGGAGTTTGAGTAAAAAACAGGCCTTCGCTTTCCAAACGCTTTTTTACCATTGTGCGCTCCGCCATATTCACCCGCAAATCTGCCGGAGCGCTCATATTTAGAGCTTGCACCACAGATAAAGAATTGATTTTTTCAAAAAGCCATTTTGGGCATTCGTTTTCGACATACTCAGGATACACATCATCTTTAAGATTTTTCAGCCACTTTTTTTCTTCACTGCTAAGCGGTGAAAAACCGTATTGTCCGCCGGTTATAATGTCAAAATCTTCATTTTGAAGATAAACAAGCATAACTTTTCTGATGTCTTTGCTGTTTGCATCAAACTCAAGCCGCATACGATGTCTGATAATATCCCATACGGTATCAACTATAAACCGCCTGTCCTTTGAGCCGATATATTTTCTTTTGCGCACATATTCATTAATAATGACATCTGCCGGTTTTTTATCTTCAAAAACCATACTTAACAGCTCAAAAACAGCTTGATATCTGGCAGCAATTTGCATCAATCTACCTTATTTGAAGTTTTATCAGCTCAAAAAATAGTCACGCAAATAGTTAGGCAAATCAGCAATATTAACCCTGACTTGCTCCATTGTATCTCTGTCTCTGACCGTAACCGAAGCCGGCTCTTGTTCAATGGTTTCAAAGTCAACCGTTAAACATAAAGGTGTTCCGATTTCATCATGACGACGATATGCCTTACCGATATTTCCGGTGTTTTCAAGGGCTACACGGCCAATCCCCAGTTTTAGCAAATTGTTCTTAATTTCATAACATTTTTGCATAATTTGTTCGTTATTTTTCTTCAACGGAATTACCGCAACCTTAATTGGAGCCAGATGTTTTTTAAGCTTTAATACAATGCGAGAGTTACCATCACCTAAATCTTCTTCGGTATAAGCCTCTGTCATAACGGCCAACACACCTCTGTCCACACCCATAGAGGGCTCAATTACATACGGAATTACCCATTTGTTGTTCTCATCATCTCTTATGCAAAGTTTTGTAGTAGATTCGGCATTTTCATGACAATGTGCTTCTAGCTCAAACTCATCTTGCGCTTTGGTATGATTGCCCAAGTCATAATCTCGACGATTGGCAATTCCTTCCAACTCTTCCATACCGTGCGGAAAACGATATTCAATATCGTAACAAGCTTTGGCATAATGCGCCAAATCATCTTTTGGTGTGGTATAAATGTTTATGTTTTCTTTTTTCAAGCCCTGCTCTTCCCACCACTTAATACGAGCTTCTTTCCACATTTCGTGCCATTTTTCATCTTCACCGGGCGCCACAAAAAACTCCAATTCTGCTTGTTCAAACTCACGAACTCTAAAAATAAAGTTACGAGGTGTAATTTCGTTTCTGAACGATTTTCCGATTTGAGCAATACCGAACGGAAGTTTTCTTGAAGTAGAATCTACCACATTTTTAAACTGAACAAATATGGCCTGTGCAGTTTCCGGACGCAAATATGCCAAGTTTTCATCATTTTCGACCGGACCGGTTTGTGTTTTAAACATCAAATTAAACGGTCTGGGGTCGGTTAAATCGGTTGAACCGCAAAGAGGACATTTTCCGTCTGTCAAATGGTCGGCTCTGAAACGACCTTTACATTTTTTGCAATCTACCATCGGGTCTGAAAATGTATCTTCATGACCGGAATATTTCAACACTTTGCGATTCGTCAAAATTGCGGCATCTAAACCTTCCACATCATCTCTTTCATAAACCATAGAGCGCCACCAAGCTGCTTTTAAGTTATTTTTTAGCTCAACACCTAACGGACCGTAATCATAAACACCTTGCATACCGCCGTAAATATCGGCATTTTGAAAAATAAATCCTCTTCTTTTGCACAAAGACACAAGTTGTTCCATAGTAGTTGCAGACATTTTATACTTTTCCTTATCCTTATTGATTAAATTTTAACTCTTAAGGTTTATATTATCTTTAATAAAAAAGCAAGAGGAGAGTATAAAATTATGAAAAAAACCAAAGTAGCACTTGTCTATGACTTTGATGAAACCTTAAGCACAACATATATGCAAGACTATGTTTTAATACCTGAGCTCGGTATGAAACCTGAAACCTTTTGGAAAAAAGCCAACCAATGGTCTGTTGATAACTGTGCCGACCAAGTAACCGGCAGTATGTACTATTTTACAAAAATTGCGCGTGAGAAAAAAATTAAATTAACAAGAGAAAATTTGTTTTGTTGCGGTGCTTTGATAGAATATTATGAAGGTGTCAAAACTTGGTTTGACCGAATTAATGCATACGGTAAATATCTCAATTTGGATATTGAGCACTATATCATATCTTCAGGATATGAAGAAATCATCGAAGGTTGTTCCATAAGAAAATATTTCAAAGATGTTTTCGGTTGCTCTTTTGCCTTTGACGATGAAGGCTATCCCGTTTGGCCGGCAAGAGTTATTAACTATTCTACAAAAGTTCAATATATTTCAAAAATCAATAAAGGTTTGAAAAAAACCGATGATAAAGCCGTTAATGAATATACTCCCGATGACAAACGACGCATTCCCTACCGCCGAATTATATATTTCGGTGACGGATTAACCGACATTCCGTGTATGAAAATGGTCAAAGACCGAAACGGCAATGCCATTGCTGTATACAGACCAAAAAGTCGTCAAAAAGATAAGGCGGTAAAACTCTTAAAAGATAACAGAGTAAATTTTGCACTTCCGGCTGACTATTCCGAAGGTAAAGAAATTGATACGGTCGTTAAAACAATTTTAAACAAAATTGCCACCGAACGAGATTTGGAACTTTTAAAAGCCAAGGAAGAAAAAAAGAAACAAAGCTAAAAAAATGCACCTCGAAAGGTGCATTTTTTTATTTTCTGAAAATAGCTTTTTTGAGGTATCCGTGCTGTAACAACCACAACCTCGGCACATTCAATTTGTGAGCTCTTTTAATTGCTGCCTTCGGGTCAAGCTCATACCATTTGTACCAATCATCAAGAGTGAAATGCTTTTTAGCACATTGATAAACTCGCTGATACCCGATAGAGCCAAATCCTTTTGCCTTTTCTCGCATCTGTTTGTCTTCAAACAAATCGAAAAGATAATAAGAATTAGTTGTAAGAAAATATTTCAGGCCACCGGCATTTGCAACCTTAAAAGCATCTTCAACACTCTTGAAATAATTAGAAACACAGTATGCTGCCGCATACAGCTGACCGATTTTGAGCAAATATTCAACATCAAAATATTTCAGCCAATTTTCATATCGAGTTTCGGGACGAAATATATTTCCGGAAAACTCAACAAACGAAAGCAACTTATGCTCAAACAAGTCATCACATACACTCTGCTTTGTGTAACGCTCAATGGTAAGCTCAATCAATTCTTCATGAACTTCTCCGGCAGATGAAATTTCCTGATAAAATGCCCTTGAATGCGCACCACAGCATTTTTCTATCCTGAGAAACTCTTTTTCGATCATTTCTTTATGAGCCTGTTCTCTTTCTTGTTCCAATACCTCAAGTCTCTTTGCATTGTTTTTTATAACCGCATCACAAACTTCCTCTTTGAGGTTTTCACTTAAGAACATAAGAATATCCTCATGCTCACCGTCAGATAAGTCTTCGTTGCTCGACTCAACCGCCTTAATTACGGCCGATTCACCTCTTATGCGATACAAAAGTTCCAACAACTCCAGACTCAACTGATAACCGTCTTTAAGCATGGCACATACAGCTTCTAAATTGCCGTTATGAACAGCCATTTTCATAATATCCCATTCTGTTTCATAGGATATTTTTGCTACATAATTTTTCATAATAAAATATTTTAATTGTTCGACATTATAATTTGTTTAATGTCCGAAAAATTAGCATTTTTTATCTTCTTTGTCAAGATTGATTAGAGTTGGATAAAAGATTTTTTTGTGAATTTTCAGCAAACTCATAATATTTTGCAATAAGTTTCAACCTTTTAGCCACCCGATATGTGTTATAAACCATAGAATATTCGTGCATGATATCATGCTCTTTTGCCATAAAAGATTCCGACTTCAAATCAGATAATGTTTTTTTAAGTTTTTCTATGCCTTGCTTGGTAAGAAAATCAGCATCGGTATGAGGCAAAGAAGAAACAAAATTTTCCATATCTTGTTCAAATTTTAGATAATTTTCATATAATTGATCAATTGTAAACGGATATTCTAAGCGCTCGGGCTGACATATCCACTTGTCATTTAACAGTGAATATGTGTTATGCGCATAAATTTTTTTCACTCCATCATCAAGTTTATAAAAGCGCATATATTTTGATATGTTAGAGAACCCGAAATCCACAGGATGACCGAACATACAAGGCTTAAAGTTTTGATACGAAAAATATCTTGAAATGTTATCTAAAACAAAACCGTTAACCTTAGATTTACTACCGGTTAAATCATCAACAACAATAAAAATATCCAAATCAGAATTTTGAGTATAGGTATATGAGCAAACACTCCCGCTTAATACAATATCCAAAAGCTTGATTTTTGGAAAAAAGGCAAAAACAGAATCAATGACAAAATCGGTCATATTGAGTAATTGCGAACGAATATATGGATACAACCGATTTTCATTATTAAACATTCTCGGATGCAAAACAGGAGCATTTTTCAGCATCTGTTTTATAATACTCATATGTTGCTCTTTTAAATCTTCCGAAACCATGATTTTTTACTCAATTGTGAGATTTTTCTTTAAGTTTTCTACAAAAATTTTTTGAATATCTTTTAAAACACCCCTATATTTAAGCATTTTAAATATGATAAATTCTCTTACATCGGATATGCCGGTCAGATAAATATCTGTATAATATTTTTCCAAGTTTTTTATGCCTTTAAGCGTCAAAATTTCACCGCTTTGCGTAATTTCATTTAAATGATTTTTAATTATGTAATAGCGTTTGGTATATTCTTCCATAAGTTCATCTGCATCTAAATGGCTGACAATATCTTTTTTCGGTTCTATTACCCATTTGTCGTGTAACACAGAATATAAACCCATAATTTCAAATTGAAACGAATTCAATTTTAAATCAACAAACCGGTTGTTTAACCTAACTTTATGATTGGGTAAAAGAGCCGTTTTCATATATCCCATAAACCTGATTAAATCTTCATCTTTTTTGGTTAAAAAATTGCAACCGTCATTATGCACTTCAATTTTTACATCAATATCGGAATTGTCTTTATAAAAATATGAAGCGGAAGAACCATTCAAACATATGTCATGCACTTTCAATCCGGGAATGCCGGCAATGGTTTTTTTTACAACAAAATCAGCTTGTTCAAACAACTGTTTCCTAATTTCCGGATACATCTTATTATGCTCATCAAAAAGAGTTCTGTCAAGAGTTTCTCTAGGCGTTAATAACCTGATACATGTATCTTTCATACTAATTATTTTGTTCATATTCTCCCTCGTTTTTTGATATCTCGTAAATATATTTGTAACATTCCTCAAACAAACCGAATCTCTTGGCAATTCGATAAGTGTTATAAATCATACAATATTCGTGCAATAAATTTTTTTCTTTTGCATCAAAGGCTATAAGTTTTTGATTGATTAACAATTGTTTTAACTTATTTATCCCTTCTTTGTTTAGTTCTTTATTTTCATTTTTAGGATAAGAAGCTATCTTGGTTTGAATATTTTTTGCAAACATACAATACGACTTATAGAGCTCTTTTTCATCAAATGTATATTGCAATCTTGCCGGCTTAGATATCCACCTATTGTGCAAAATAGAATAAGTATTATGCATATATTTGTACCTACTGACATTAACAATATTAAAGTCAACCGGATGATTATTCACAAAAGGTTTCCACATCTGTCCATCTAACATTAAAGACAAATTATCAAGTATTCGTGCATTTAATCTGTTATCATCCTTAACTAAATCATCTACAACAATAAAAATATCCAAATCAGAATTTTGAGTATAGGTATATGAGCAAATACTTCCGCTTAATACAATATCAATTAACCTGAGTTTCGGGAAAAAAGCAAAAACATAATCAAAGACAAAGTTAGCAATTGTCAACAAACGCTCTCTTACCGAATAAAAGAGCATATCATCTAAATCAAACAAAAAAGGATACAGACAGCTATTAATTTTTAGCATGTCTGTAATCTCTTTTTGTGTATCCCTATTATCTGTCCTGACCGAGACCTGAAGCATCTCTTAACATTCCGTCAGTAGCTCTTGCCATTTCATTTTTGGATTTAACAATTTCTTCCTGACGCCATCTTGAACTGATTACACCTGCGGCAGGAACAATCAATTCCTTTTGTTTTTCGGTCAAAAGCGGTTTGTTTTCGGCTCTGCGTTTGTCATTTTCTTCTCTTAAACGCAACAACTCTGTCGCAATGTCTTCTTTATACATATTAGCCCGTCCTTCAGAAGATGTAAATTCAGGGTGCTTTTTCAAAAATTCTTTCGCCTTAACTTTTTCCATTGTGCCCAGTTTGGAATAGTTAGATGCTTTGATTTCATCATCTTTATGTTCTCTGCCATCTTCATTAAGCCAATCTTTAGCTTTTTCATGCGGAATTACCATTCCGCCTCTGGTTTCTACAAAAGTGTTCATATTACTCTCCTAATAAGGTTGTTGTTGATATATTTATACTAAAATATTTGTCCAATTTATGCAAGCTGTTTTTTATAAAAGTTTAAAAATAGTTGATTTATAATTTTTGATATAGTACTTTAGGCCTAAGTAATGACTTTATAACTTGTTTATGATGATTAAAAATATTACACATATATTGCTTATTTTAATGCTTTTCTACACTAATTTTTGCAAAGCAGAAATCAGAGTTGCCGTAGTGGTACCCAAAACCGGAGAATATAAGGTTTGGGGCGATGAGCTGATTATGGGTGCACAAACCGCCGTCAATCAAATAAACCAAACGGGTGGAATTAACGGAGAAAAGCTTGAACTTATCAGCATAGATGACACTTGTAGTGAAAATTTAGCCGTTTCAACCGCACAAATGCTTTCCGTTTCATCTTCAGTTAAGCCTGCTTTAGTTGTGGGTCCATATTGTTCAAACAGTTTTAGCGATGTAGCAAAAAT
This sequence comes from Alphaproteobacteria bacterium, assembly GCA_015062345.1. Lineage (GTDB taxonomy): Bacteria > Pseudomonadota > Alphaproteobacteria > RF32 > CAG-239 > JAFTYO01. The sequence continues at coordinate 20,950 of SUUV01000024.1, forward strand.
ATACTCAAAAGCCAAAATTTTTCAGGTTGTACCGACAACTCTTAACTATCATGATGCAATTTTAGAACATAAAGGCGTTATGAAACTGGTTGCTTTTAAGGAACAAGCCGGTAAAGATTTTTTTGATTTGTATAATCAAAAATACGCAGGCTTAAAAACCGCTTTAGTTTTTGACAATAAAACCGACGGAGTAAAAGAAACCGTTACGGCAATCAGTGATGAATTTCGCAAACACGGTAAAAGTTCTTTATTAAAACAATTTAACTTTGCCGAATACAAAAATCTGGATTCATTAGCCGAAACCATTGTTTCATCAGACTACAAAATTGTTTATTTAGCAGGTTCACCGAAAAAAACCGCAAAAATAATCAGAAAAATTAATAACATAAACAAAGACACAACCTTTTTTATCAATAAATCCGCTGCAACAGATGCGTTTTTTGAAAATGCAAACGGATATTTGGACAATGTATATTTTATGGCCTTACCTTCATTAGAAAACAATATTACCTTAACCGAAGACTTGGTTAATTTGCGTCTTCAAGGCATTGAATTTGACGGCTTAAACATATACGGCTACACTGCCGTAAAGATGTGGGCTGATTTAGTTGAAAAATCAGGTTCCGTTTCTTACGATAAAGTAGTTGCCGATATCCAAAACAATAAAATCAACAATGTATGGCAAAACTTGTTTTTCAATAATACCGATATGAAAAATCCGCTTCATTACAAATTTTATCGCTTTAACAACGGTGAGTTTATTTTAGCCGATTAGATGAATTTGTGCATAATCAAAAATATGCTTTAAATTTATTATTTTATGTTTATAGTTTGGTACAGTAGATAATTTTTTAAGGAAAATAAAATGGCAGGTAGCATAAATAAAGTTATATTGGTCGGAAATTTGGGCGCAGACCCCAGAGTTGCCAATACACAAAACGGCACAAAAATTGTAAATTTGAGTGTTGCAACCAGTGATACATGGAAAGATAAACTTTCCGGCGAACGCAAAGAGCGTACGGAATGGCATCGTGTGGTAATTTATAACCCACAATTGGCGGAAACCGCCGAAAGATATTTGCGTAAAGGCTCAAAAGTATATCTTGAAGGTCAACTTCAAACTCGTAAATGGGAGGACAATAACGGACAAGAAAGATACACCACCGAAGTTGTGTTGCAAAATTATAGCGGAACACTTGTTATGCTCGATTCTAAAGGTGAAGGAGTTCCTGTAGGTGGAAATGAAGTTTTCGGCTCAGCCTCATCAGGTTGGGATAGTTCTTCTAATGCGACATCTGCTCTTGATGATGACATTCCTTTTTAGTTTTGTTTAAGTACAAGATAAAGCTCGTTTTCAAACGAGCTTTTTTATTAAGTAAAAATATCAATACAAAGTTTTTATATAAATTTTATTTCCACAAGACAAAAAACTCACATTTATTATTCGTGCACTTACATAAATCTTCCATTTCAGCAAGTGTAATTGTCGATAAACATTTTCTTGTGCCGACATTACAATAGGCACTTCCGTAATAAAATCCTTTCCACGAAGTTTCCGTATCATCGGAATCTGCCGTTTCTAGCACCCATAAATTATCAGCATTTTCCTTTGCCGCATATACAATATTACGACAAACATCAGCCATATCATTTAATTTATCTTCAAACAAGAATTCTATTCCGCTAAAACCATCAGGGTGAGAATAAATATATATATGAATGTTAAAAATATCTCGCAACTGATATTGTGACACATATTTTATACCGTCAGGCAATAAACCTAACTTATGAAAAATTTCATTATAATGTATATTGCTATCACCTGATGCTTTATCCAACCTGTCTTTAATTTGCATGGCATTGTTTATCAATGTGTTAATTGCAACTGCATGTTGATTAAGCTTGTGTTTTCTCATCGCTTTAGAGTAACCGGCAATACCTCCGACAGAAAGAACTCCGATTATCGCCAATACACCAAGCATTTCAACCATTGAACGCCCAATTTCACAAACTTTTCTCATCAACTAACTCCATATATTATATTCTGTTCACATTCTAAACCGTTTTTTTTTGCAATTTTAAAGAGTCTCTTGTGGATAGTTAATCATTTTTGAGATAATAGTCAAATAAATTTATTTTTATCACATCTTAATAACTTTAGTAAGCAATTATTACCGAAGTCCGCCTCCTAACTGTCACTCCGGCACTTGATGC